>CBIHRE010000782.1:0-2050 GCA_966212385.1 uncultured Akkermansia sp.
GCGGCGCGGATCTCCGGGGAAGGGTGGGAGAGCTTCGGCGTAAGTCGCGGGAGAGCGGCGGGGTCGTAGGTCGTGTAGGCCTCCTCCATCTCGGCGAGGAGCCGGGTGCGGGCCTCGTCGGAGAGGAGCGGGACGGCGTCCTGGGCGGGATCGGTGGCGCCGGCGGGGGTCTCGGGGGCGAGGGCGGGAACGGCGGGCGCGGGCGGGAGTTTGGCGGGCGGCGGAGCGTCCTGGGGCGCCGGCGCGGCGGCCGCGGCGGGGGGGCGCGCGGGCGAGGACAAGGCGGAGGTGGACGTTTCGCGGGGCTCGGCGCCGAACCAGGCGAGCCCGAGGCCGACGCCAAGACAGAGGGTGCAAAGCGGTAGGATGCGGAAGGCGGGATGCATAAGAGGAGGGACATGAAAACACCGGCCTGGGGCGGGGCCGGTGCAGGTGAACGAGCGGGGGATGCGATGCGGCGCTCGAAGGAGGACGCGCTCAGTCGGCCTTGATGCGCGGGATCTGGAGCAAATATTTGTTCAGGTTGGCCTGGTAGGTGGAGGCGGGGAGCGTGATGCTGCCGGTCACGATGCCGCTGTTGGTGGTGAGCGCGGTGCCGGTGGACGAGTAGGCGGTGCCGGGGCCGGTCAGGTTGTTGCCGGTGATGGCGCCACGGTTATAAGTGTTGCGGCCGCCTTTGTTGTCATAGGTCTCCTTCCAGTTGAAGACGCCGCCGGCGCGCAGCTCGTAGTAGTTGGTGGTGCCGGCCGGGCGGCGATAGATCGCGAATTCGGCGAGAGAGCTGCCGTTGAAGGAATCGCTGGCGATGGTGTAGGCGAAGCCGCCGCCCTGTTCCGCGGTGCGACCGGTGAAGACGTCGGTGTATTTTCCGGCCTGGACGGTCTCGAAGGAGGAGAAGTCGATCACTTGAGGGAAGTCGTAGACGTTGTCCTCGGATCCGAGATATTTCGGCGCGGCGTCGTTCGGACCCGTCTCGGCGAAGAAGTAGAGACCCGGCTTGACGAGCGTCATGTAACCTTGGGCGGTGTTGTCGAAGACGTCTTCGCCGTCGGTCACGGTGTCGAAGCGCACCGCGACGATGCGGTAGCCTTTGACGGAGGAAATGCGTCCGGCGGCGACGAGCTCGGCGAGGAGGGTGGCGTTGGTGTAGCGCGTCCTGTTGATGACGTTGGAGCCCTCGGCGGTGACGGTGGTGGTGCCGCCGGCGGGGGTCTTGTTCGTGACGCGCTCCACGTAATTGTTGGTCGTCGTTTCGGTCCAGCCGAAGGGGTTGAGGATGTTGGATGGCGCGGTGGAGCTCAGGAAAACCGCGTCGTATTGGATCGTATTTGGATAGGTGATACCCCTGGCGGCATCCGAAGCCTTCTTGGCGTCGGTTATCTTCCAGCCGCCGATCGTCTCGTTGAGCGTGAGGTTGATGTTCACGGTCGAGACGTTGCCGGTGGCTGGGTTGGGGATGTAGGTTTGCGCCAGAGCAAAAGGCGCAAGGAGCGCATGGAGGAGCAGGGCGGGGGCGAGATAGGGCAGTTTCATGTGTTCGATTGGGAGGTGCCCCGGGAGAATATTTTAAGCCGGGGAGGCGCGAAACCAGAGAACCCG
Source organism: uncultured Akkermansia sp. (assembly GCA_966212385.1). Classification (GTDB taxonomy): domain Bacteria; phylum Verrucomicrobiota; class Verrucomicrobiia; order Opitutales; family Opitutaceae; genus IMCC26134_A. Next base: position 1,600 of record CBIHRE010000782.1, read on the forward strand.
ACGCACGGCGGGGCAGGGGAACCTCGGCCTTCCCAGACGGAAAATCCCTAGCCCCTCGGCACGCGTCTTCCTTTGTCTCCCTACGAAAAAGCCCCGTGCGCGAGCACGGGGCCGGAGGAGCGAGGCGATGCACGCCAGCTTAGAAACTCGCGCGAACGCCGGCGGTGAAGGCGCGGCCGGGGAGCGGGGCGATGTCCTTCAGGAACGAGGTGTGCACGCGGGCCTCCTCGTCGGTCAGGTTGCTGACGCGAACGAAAAGGTCGTAGGTCGCGAGCGAGGTGCGGAAGCCGTAACCGGCGTGGAGGCCGAGGAGGACGTAGCCGTCGGTCGAGGTCTCGGCGGGGGCGGTGTCGTTTTGCCGAGCGACGGCGACGAGGTCGGCTCCGGCGCTCCAGGAAGCGCGGCGCCAGTCGAGGGCGACACGCGCCTTGAGCGGGGGGATGCGGGGCAG
>CBIHRE010000783.1:0-2047 GCA_966212385.1 uncultured Akkermansia sp.
AAGCCCCGACCCCATCCGCCACCCGAAGCGCCGCGGCTGATCGCTCCTCGCCAGCACATCTCTTTCTTGCCGTCTCCCTGCTCCCGGCTGCTCGCTCCCTGCTCTTTCTCCATGTCCAATCCCTCCCTCTTCAACGTCTCCGGCAAAGTCGTCGTCGTCACCGGCGCCACCGGCACCCTCACCGGCTCCGCCGCCGATTATCTCGCCTCGCAAGGCGCCCGTGTCGTCTACCTCGGACGCACCCAGTCCAAGCTCGACGCCGCCTTGGCCAAGGTCCGCGCCGCCGCGCCCTCCGCCGAGGTCCTCGCCCTCGTGGCCGACGTCAACGACCGCGCCGCCCTCGAACGCGCCCGCGACGCCATCGTCGCCAAGTGGGGCCGGGTCGACGCCCTTCTCAACGGCGCCGGCGGCAACCAGCCCGGCGCCACCATCACGCCCGACAAGACCTTCGCCGACCTCGATTTTTCCGCCTTCGCGCAGGTCGTTAACCTCAACCTCCACGGCACCGTCCTCCCCACGCTCGTATTCACTCCCGCCCTACTCGCGTCCGGCTCCGCCAGCGTGATCAACTACTCCTCCGCCTCCGTCGCGCGCGCCGTCACCCGCGTCGTCGGCTACTCCGCCGCCAAGGCCGCCGTCGACAACTTCACCCGCTGGCTCGCCGTCGACCTCGGCCGCCGCACCAAGGGCGGCGTGCGCGTCAACGCCCTCGTCCCCGGCTTCTTCCTCGGCGAGCAAAACCGCCGCCTCCTCACCAACGAGGACGGCTCCCTCACCGCCCGCGGTCAGTCGATCTGCGGCATGACGCCCTACGGCCGCTTCGGCACGCCCGACGAACTCTTCGGCGCCGTCCACTACCTCGTCGCCGACGCCTCGAAATTCGTGACCGGCACCACCCTCGTCGTCGACGGCGGCTTCGGCGCCTTCTCCGGCGTCTGAACCGCTCACATCCCAGGTGGACGGGCGGGGCCCTCCGCCCGTCGCCTCCCGTCCTCCGCCTTCCGTCCTCCGTCTTCCGTCTTCCTGCCTCCGGCCTCCGTCTTCCGTCTTCCTGCCTCCGGCCTCCGTCTTCCGACCTCCGGCCTTCCGTGTCCTCCGTGCCCCTTCCTGTCCTCCGTGGTTAATAAAAACTTCCTCCTCGAAGAATGCTTCCGCTGGTTCGGCCCCGCCGACCCCGTGCCGCTTCACTACATCCGCCATGCCGGCGCCAGCGCGGTCTTCACCTCGCTTCACCAGATTCCCTACGGCGAACTCTGGCCGCGCGAAGCGATCCGCGAACGCAAGGAACAACTCGCCGCCGCCGGCCTCCGCTGGACCGCCGTCGAATCCGTCCCCGTCCACGAGGACATCAAGACCGGCTCCGGCGACCTGAAGACGCTCCTCGCCAACTACTCCCAAACCCTCCGCCACCTCGCCGCCGAGGGTGTCCACACCGTCGTCTACAACTTCATGCCCGTCCTCGACTGGGTGCGCACCGACATGCGCCACGTCCTGCCCGACGGCACCGAGTGCCTGCTCTTCGACCCCGTCAAATTCTGCGCCTTCGAGCTCCACGCCCTCAAACGCCCCGGCGCCGAGGCCGACTTCACACCCGAGCAAATCTCCGCCGCCGCCGCTTGGTGGGCCTCCCTCTCCGACGACGCGCGCGCTTCCTTCATCAAGACCATCATCGACGTCTTCCCCGGCGTGAAATGGGGCCTCACCCTCGACGACATCCGCGCCCGCCTCGCCGCCTACGCCAAGATCAGCCGCGCCGAGCTCACCGCCAACCTCGGCCGCTTCCTGCAACACATCGTGCCCGTCGCCGCCGAGGTCGGCGTCCGCCTCGCCATCCACCCCGACGACCCGCCCTTCCCCGTCCTCGGTCTGCCGCGCATCGTCTCCACCGCCGACGACGTCGCCGCCCTCTTCGCCCTCGCCGACCACGAGGCCAACGGCCTCTGCTTCTGCTCCGGCTCCTTCGGCGCGCGCCCCGACAACGACCTCCCCGCGATGGCCCGCCGCTTCGCCCCGCGCATCCACGCCGTCCACCTCCGCGCGACGAAGC
>CBIHRE010000784.1:0-2047 GCA_966212385.1 uncultured Akkermansia sp.
CAACGTCTACTCCTTCGACGCGTCCTCGACCTACATCCAGGAGCCGCCCTTCTTCTCGAACTTCTCGCTGACGCCCGGCTCCATCAAAGCCATCAGCGGCGCGAAGGCCCTCGGCATCTTTGGCGACTCGGTCACGACCGACCACATCTCGCCCGCCGGCGCCATCAAGAAGAGCTCCCCCGCCGGCAAGTATCTCCTCGAGAACGGCGTGGCGTTCGAGGACTTCAATTCCTATGGCAGCCGCCGCGGCAACGACCGCGTCATGACCCGCGGCACCTTCGCCAATGTCCGCATCAAGAATCTGATGCTTGGCGGTGAAGAAGGCGGCAACACGATCGGCGCCGACGGCCAGAAGACCTCCATCTACGACGCCTCGATGGCCTACCAGAAGGCGGGCGTGCCGCTCATCATCCTCGCCGGCCAGGAATACGGCACCGGCTCCTCGCGCGACTGGGCCGCGAAGGGCACCAACCTCCTCGGCGTGAAGGTCGTGGTGGCGCAGAGCTTCGAGCGCATCCATCGCTCCAACCTCGTCGGCATGGGCGTGCTCCCGCTCCAGTTCAAGGACGGCGTCAACGCGCAGACCCTGAAGCTCGACGGCACCGAGACCTATGATGTCGAAGGCCTCGACGCCTCGATCAAGCCGCAGCAGGACCTCACCTTGAAGATCACCCGCAAGAATGGCGCGGTGGAGAAGGTATCCGTGCGCTGCCGCATCGATACGCCGATCGAAATCGATTACTACCAGCACGGCGGCATCCTTCCCTACGTGCTCCGCCAGATCGTGGCGAAAAACTAAGGCTTAAGCTCTAGGTAAAGTTCCCATCCGACTGGTGCGGCGCTTGCTTGCTCCCACCAGTCGGGTGGCCATTTTCTACTCAACATTCACCGTATGCCCGAAGCCGCCGCGCCCACCTACCTCGTCGACGCCGCCAGCGATCCCGTGGTTATCCGTATCGAGGGACGCGCTTCGTTTCAAAATAGCGCGAGCCTCCAGCAGTTCCTCGCGGAAATGCGGCGCCAAGGGCGTTCGCGTTTCGTGATGGATTTTCAGGCCTGCACGAGCATGGACAGCACCTTTCTCGGCGTGTTGGCCGGGGCGGCCTTGGAGCTTCGCAAGGCGGACGGCGGCGGCAGTCTGGTTCTCTGCCGGGTGGGGGAGCGAAATCTCGAGCTGATCAAGAATCTGGGACTTCACCGCTTGTTGGTCGTGGATGATGGCGCGAGCTCAGGAGAGCTGCGCGCCGGCGGCACGGCTCTGGCGCCTCAAGCCAAGATGAATGAGCTGGAAAACGCCCGCTTGGTGCTCGCCGCTCACGAGAATCTCGTCGCCGCCGATGAGGCGAACCGCACGAAGTTCCAAGACGTGCTGGCCTTCTTGAAGGGCCGAGTGGCCCAAGGTTGATCCGTTTCCTGTGGGCGCGACTTTGCGTTTCTCAAACGATCCTCGGCCGATTCGCCGGGGATTTTTGTTTTCCTCATTCCGCCAACCGAAAAACAGCTTCGTTTGGAGTGCCTGAGGAGAGAAGGGGGCATTGGCCAGAAGGGCCGTTGCGTTCGGAATGTGGAGCGGTGGCTCCTTGCATATCCCGGAAAATTAAGAGGCCGGACGCCTACCCCTAGGCGTCCGGCCATTGCTTTCTTAGTTACCCCAAAATCCTCTGCTAAGCAGAGGAACGAGCAAGACCATCGAAGTTGAGGGTGACCGACTCAAGGGGCTTTTTTTCTGAATGGTTTAGTGGCTTTAAAATAGGCAGATACGGTGAATTTTCTTAGGGAATGGTTCACGGAATAAAAAAGCCGCACCTCGCGTGGAGGTGCGGCGGAAAGAGTAATCGGTTTGAGCTGAATCGATTAGGCCACGTAGCGACCCAGCGAGGCGATGGTGTAGGACTCTTCGGTGGAGCCGATCTTCACCTTTACGGTTTCGCCGACCTTTTTGCCGAGGAGGGCTTGGCCGAGGGGGGTCTTGTAGGCGATGATGTTCTGCTCGGGGACGGAGTCCCACGCACCGAGGACGGTGTAGCGGGCGGTCTTGCCTGAAGAC
>CBIHRE010000785.1:0-2018 GCA_966212385.1 uncultured Akkermansia sp.
CATCCGCCACTCTTTCGGCAACTACCGCGATCTGCTCTACGACGTGACCCGCCACCCGGTGATGGGCTTCTATCTCAGCGCGCTCAAAAACCAGAAACCCGACCCGGCCAACCATCTCTTCCCGGACGAGAATTACGCCCGTGAGGTGATGCAGCTCTTCTCGATCGGTCTTTGGGAGCTCAACGCGGACGGCACGCGCCGCCTCTCCGGCGGAAACGCATCCGACCCCGCCGACCTCGATCCCGCCGGCAATCTCGTGCCCGCAGGGCGGCCGATCCCGAGCTACGACAACACCACGATTACCAATTTCGCCCGCGTTTTCACCGGCATGACTTTCGCGGGAGGCGCCTCGTTCGCCGGCGCCTCGGAAAACTGGACGCAGCCTATGGAGCTTTGGGACGCCTATCACGACTTGGCGCCGAAGACCCTTTTGCGCGGACTCGTCTTGCCGGCGCGCTCCGCCTCGGCCGGCACCACGGGCTCGGCCACGGACGCCGACCTGAACGCGGCGATCGACAACCTGTTCAACCATCCGAACACGGGGCCCTTTCTGGCACGCCAGCTTATCCAGCGGCTCGTGACCTCCAATCCCTCCCCCGCGTATGTCGGCCGGATCGCGGCGGCTTTTGCCGACAACGGCTCCGGCGTGCGTGGCGATCTGAAGGCGGTGATCAAGGCCATCCTGCTCGACGTCGAGGCGCGGGACCCTTCGCGCCGCGACGACCCGCATTTCGGCAAGCAGCGCGAGCCGTTCCTGCGCGTGGTGAACCTCGCCCGCGCCTTCAACGCCGCCTCCCCCTCGGGCTTCTACCAGCTCAGCCAGTTCGCGATCGACCACTACCAGGAGCCGATGAACTCGCCGAGCGTGTTCAACTTTTACCTGCCGGGCTACACGCCGCCGGGCGAGGCGTAGGCGGCGGGGCTGGTCGGACCGGAGTTCCAGATCCTCAACGCCACGAGCGCCATCTCGGCTCCCAATTACTACCACACCGCGATCCTGAGCGGTCTGCACCGCTGGGGGACGGCCGATCCGCAGCGCAACGTTCGTTTGAACCTGGAGCACGAGATCACGCTCGTGGACGCCGCCAACCTCGACGCGCTCCTGCGTCGCCTCGACCTTGTGCTCACGGGAGGCTCGCTGAGCCCGCGGCAGTTTCAGATCGTCCGCGAGGCGGTGCTGCGCATCGGCACCTCCACCTGGGATTGGGAACGGGAACGACTCCGCCTCGCCATCTGGCTGATCGTCACCTCGCCCGAATATTGCGTGCTCCGCTGAACCTCCGACGCCGACGACCATGAAAGAACCCCGTCTCATCTCCCGCCGCCGTTTTCTCGGGCAGGCGAGCTGCGCCGCCGTCAGCACCCTGCCGGTGCTCAGCACGCTGCTGAACCTGAAATTCGCGAGCAGCGTCGCCTCCGCGCAGACCTTGCCCGGCTCGGACTACCGCGCGTTGGTCTGCCTCTTCCTCAACGGCGGAAACGACTCCTTCAACATGCTCGTGCCGCGCGGCGCCTCCGAATACGCCGAATACGCCGCCGTGCGCCAGGATCTCGCCCTCGCGGCGAACGCGCTTTTGCCGATCAACCCGCTCAACTCCGCGCAGGTGGGCCGCCAGCTCGGCGTCCACCCGGGGATGCCGGAGCTGCAGCAGCTTTTCGAGGCGGGGCGCGCGGCCTTCGTCGCCAACGTCGGCACGCTCGCGGAGCCCGGCGTGACCAAGGCCGGGTTTTCGAGCGGCCTCTCGAAGCTGCCGGTGGGCCTTTTCTCGCATTCCGACCAGATCGAGCAGTGGCAGACCTCCCTGCCCGACACCCGCAGCGGCATCGGCTGGGCCGGGCGGGCCGCCGACCTGCTGAACTCGCTCAACACGCATCCGGCGGTGTCGATGAACATCTCGCTCGCGGGCAGCAACGTCTGGCAGACCGGGAATTCGGTTTTTGAATACGCGATCACGCCGGACGGCGCCGTCGGCCTGACCGGTTATTCCAAGGAGTGGGCGCAGGAATACGGCACGCGG
>CBIHRE010000786.1:0-2018 GCA_966212385.1 uncultured Akkermansia sp.
CCCGCGCCGCCGTCGCGTCAAAGCAGGACAACACCCAGCGCGGCCTCCTCTACGGCGTCGGCGACCTCACCCACGAGACCACCGTCCGCTCCGTCGTCTCGTTCATCGACCTCGCCGTATCCAACGCCGAGATACGCCACTCCCGCCGCGATTTCGACAACTCCGACAGCCCCTCCGCCCTCGCCTACACGCCCCTCGGTGACACCCTCCTCGTCGCCCTCCAAGGCAACAACAAGATCGTCGGCATCGACGCCCTCTCCCTCGCCCCCCTCACCAGCCAGCAGACCCAGGGCTCCACCGAGACCAGCCCCGCCGTCATCAGCCTCGAGCTCTCCACCGGCCTCGCCCCCCAAGGCCTCCTGATCGACGCCCCCACCGGCCGCCTCTTCTCGCAGGACTTCATGGGCCGCACCGTCACCGTGCGAAACGCCGCCCCCTTCATCACCGAAAACCGCACCAACCTCCCCGTCCTCGCCACCACCCCCACCGTCGCCGTCGAGCCCCTCGCCCCCGCCGTTCTCCTCGGCAAACAGATCTTCTACAACGCCGCCGACCCCCGTATGTCGGCCGACAGCTACATCAGCTGCGCCACCTGCCACGTCGACGGCGGCACCGACGGCCGCGTCTGGGATTTCACCGGCCGCGGCGAAGGACTCCGCCGCACCACCGACCTCCGCGGCCGCTCCGGCCTCGGCCACGGCAACGTCCACTGGTCCGCCAATTTCGACGAGATCCAGGACTTCGAGCACGACATCCGCGGCCCCGTCGGCGGCACCGGCTTTCTCAACCTCACCCCGCAGCAATTCGCCGCCCGCCACCCAAGCCCCACCACCGGCAAGACCGGCCTCTCCCCCGAACTCGACGCCCTCGCCGCCTACGTCACCTCCCTCACGCCCGCCAGCGCCCCGCGCAGCCCCGCCCGCAATCCCGACGGCACCCTCACCGCCGCCGCCCTCCGCGGCCGCGACGTCTTCAACGCCCAGTCCTGCGCCACCTGCCACACCGGCACCTCCCGCACCGACAGCGCCCCCGGCCCTGTATCCACCCGTGTCTTACACGACGTCGGCACCCTCTCCGCCCTCTCCGGCCTCCGCCTCGGCGGCCCCCTCGCCGGCATCGACACGCCCACCCTCCACGGCCTCCACGCCACCCGCAGCTTCCTCCACACCGGCCAGGCCGACACCCTCGAAAGCGTCTTCTCCTACGCCGCCGGCAGCTTCCGCCTCGCCGCCGACGCCGAGCGCATCACCCCCGCCTCCGTCCTTGCCTACCCCGACAATGCCAACGAGGGCGGCGGCGGCTACGTCCGCGGCCTCCTCGGCGGCACCGCCGCCAACATCGGCGACGGCACGCCCACGCCCGGCCTCCGCTTCGCCGGCATCGACGGCGGCGCCAGCGGCGGCCCCGCCCGCCTCGCCCTCCGCTACGTCCGCAACTACAACAACGGCGCCGCCCTCCTCCGCATCAACGGCGTCGAGCAAACCCTCAACGTCCTCCGCCAATACCCCGACAACGGCTGGATGACCTCCGGCTGGCGCTGGATCACCGTCGACGCCACCCTCCAGCCCGGCGCGACCAACACCATCGAGGTCCTCCGCGGCAACGGCGACCTCACCCTCAACGCGCTTCTCGTCGCCAACGCCGAAGACCTCGCCGCCGCCCAGCCCCACCGCCGCGTCCTCGCTCTTTCCTCCGGCGACCGCGCCGACCTCCTCGCCTACCTCAACCAACTCGACAACCGCGACGACACCGGCGCGCCCCTCGCCGCCCCCGCTCCGCCCGCGCCCGCCGCTCCCGCCATCGTCACCCCGCCCGCCAGCCAAACCCTCGCCGTCGGCAACCCGCTCACCCTCGTCGTCGCCCACTCCGGCGCCGGCCCCTTCACCTACCAATGGTTCCGCGTCGCGACTCCCGGCGGCACCCCCACCCCCGGCGGCACCAACTCCCCCGAGTTCCCCAAACCCGTCACGTCCCTGAGCGACGCCGGCGCCGACATCTACTTCATCCAGCACGTGCAG
>CBIHRE010000787.1:0-2018 GCA_966212385.1 uncultured Akkermansia sp.
TGTACGCCGGTGCGACCGTGACGATGCCGAGGATCAGGTAGGCGCCGGTGTCGCGGACTTCGAGGGTGTGGCGGCCGGCGGGGTAATCGAAGGCGTGGACCGTGACCGAGGGCAGGCCCTCGATCTTGGCTGCGTCGACGATGAAGGGCTCGGCGCCGCCGCGCTCGGCGGCGGTGGCGTCGGTCTCAAGCGTGGGGGGCTTGCGCCACTCGGGGCCGGTGGCGTTGAAGTAGCCGATGAGCACGCGCGCCGGTTCTTCGCACTCGAAGATGACGGGATGCTTGTTGTTCCGTTGAATGCTGATGCCCTGCAGGCCTTCCAACTCGGGTGCGACGGCGGTAAAGGTGGCGGGGGACTCGGGATACGCGGTGTTGCCGACCTGCACAGTGTAGGTGCTAAGGCCGGGCGTGAGCACGCGCCATTTGGCGGGGGTGAGCGGAGAGTGGGTGCGGCCCTTGGCGGCGGCGGGGTTCTTCACAGCGGCGACTTGCGCGCGGAAATCGGCGAGCTCCTTCTCGTAGAGAGGCAGCAGCTGCGTCCAGTGGTAGTTCGCGGCTTTTCCGTCCTTGCCGCCGGGGAAGGGGACGCGGCGCTGGGCGGTCTGCATGGAGTTGGCGGCTTTATAGGCGTCCTTGGTCAGTGCGGTGAGCGTGCGGAAGGCCTCGAGGCTGTCGGCGAGCGACGTTTCGGCGCGCTCCATGTCGGCGACGTCTTTGCTGTAGCCGAAGCGCAGGACGGCCATGGCGGCGTCGGTCTTGGCGACGTAGCTTTGCGACATGGCGCGGATGGCGTGGACGTCGTTGCGGAGGCGGGCAAACTCGTCGCGATTCTTCGTCACGAGCGGGGCGGCCTCGTCAATGGCGGCGACGGCGCGCGCGGAGTAGTCGAGCACCTCGGCGTTAATCGAGACGGGCGTCTCGCCTTCGTGTGGCTGCTTTTTCCAATCGCGCTCAGCGAACTCCTTGAGGCGCTCGCCGGGGGGCGACTGCGATTCCCAGAGCTCCGGGAACTCGCGGTATTTTTCGGGGCGCACGAGTTGGTCGAGGGTCATGCCGAGCGACATGGTCTGGCGGTTGCCTTCGGTGATGCCGTAGCGGCGCAGGATACGCGGGGCGCATTCGCCGGCGTCGTTGTAAGCTTCGAGGATTTTGGCGGCGGCTTTGGCGCCGTAGTGCTCGGCGAGGCGGGCGGTCCAGTAGGCGCGTTCGCCGGCGGCGTTGCGGTCGGGGTTCCAGGCATAGCGGGCCCAGGCCTCGAACCAGATCCAGTCGCGTTCCCATTGTTTGAGCGGCGTGGCGGTGATGTCGGGCGAGACGGGCCAGTCCCAGTAAAAGAGCGGGTAGAGGTGGAGCCCGCGCGCACCGAGGCGGTCGCGCATGGCGATCACAGATTTCTGGATGAACTCGGTGGCGCCGTAGCGGAAGGGTTCGAGGTTCGCGAGGATGTGGACGTTGGCGATGTGCGTGGAGCCGACGCGGCTCATCGTCTGGTGGAGCTGCTGGCGGACGCCGCGCGGTTCCCAGGTGGTGAGCGATTCGCCGTTGAATTTGGCCTCGGTGTAGAGGTTGCGGTAGACCTTGAGCGCCTCGGGCATGACCTTGGTGGTGTCGGTGGCGTGGGTCCGGAGGACGACGGGCGGCTCCTTGGTGAGGCCGGCGGCTTTCATGCCGTCTTTCACGCCGGGGAGGACGACTTCGGTCATCCAGCGCGTTTGGGCGCTTTGTTCCTGGAGGGCTTCGCCGAGGCAGGGCATGAGGCCGACGTGGGGGAACTCGCGAACGAAGGCGGCGATGGATTTGCGCGTGTAGTCGGCGGCGAGGTCGTCCCAGGCGTGGAGCTGGGTGGAGAGGCCGTGTTTCTCGGCGAGCGGCTTGGAAATGAGGATGCTGTAGAACTGCTGGACGAGCCAGATGCCGCGGCGGTCGCACTCGGCGGTGAGCCAGCGGAACATCTCGACGTTGCGCGCGAAGACCTCGTCGCTGACTTCGACGGCTTCGGGATACTCGGGCAGGCGCACG
>CBIHRE010000788.1:0-2009 GCA_966212385.1 uncultured Akkermansia sp.
CGCCGCCGGGCGAGGAGGAGGTTTTGACGACGATGTTGCCAAACTCGGTTTCGTCGAGGAGGCGGCCTTGGGCGTTGATCAGGAGCTGGGTGGCGCTGGCGGCGGAGACGGGCTGGGCGCCGATGGTGCCGGCGGCGACTTGAACGTTTTGCTCGCGGATGGCGGCGACGACGTCGCTCGCGGTGAGATCGCGGGCGGCGAGTTTGTGTGGATCGAGCCAGACGCGCATGGCGTAGTCGCCCGAGCCGAAGATGTTGACCTGGCCGACGCCGGGGAGGCGGGCGAGGACGTCGCGCACCTGGAGCGTGGCGTAGTTGCGGACGTAGATGTCGTCGTAGCGACCTTCGGGCGAGGTGAGGTGCACGACCATCGTGAGGTCGGGCGAGGATTTCACCGTGGTGACGCCGAGGCGGCGGACTTCCTCGGGGAGTTTCGGCAGCGCCTGCGCGACGCGGTTTTGCACCTGCACCTGCGCGGTATCGAGGTTGGTGCCGATGCGGAAGGTGACAGTCAAGGTGAGCACGCCGTCGGCGGTGCTCTGCGAGAACATGTAGAGGGAGTTCTCGACGCCGTTGATCGACTGCTCGAGCGGCGCGGCGACGGTATCGGCGATGACGGTCGGATTCGCGCCCGGGTAGCTGGCGCGCACGACGACGGTGGGCGGCACGACCTCGGGGTATTGCGAGATGGGAAGCTGGAAGAGGGCGATCGCGCCCACGAGGAAGGTGAGGAGCGAAAGGACGCCTGCGAAGATGGGGCGTTTAATGAAGAAGTCGGCGATGTTCATGGGCGGAGCCGGGAGCGAGGAGATGGGAGCAGGGAGCCGGAGACGGGGAGGCGGCGCGCGGGCAAGGCGCTGGCCTTGGGCCGCGCGTTAGCGGCGGGGAGTAGCGGCGAAGTCGGGCGGCTTAGCGCTGGGCGACGGAGAGGCCGGTGGGCGCGGCGGCGGTGGAGGCGGCCTCGGTCTTGGCGGCGACGGTCATGCCGGGGCGGACGCGTTGGAGGCCGTTGACGATGACGCGTTCGCCGGGCTGGAGACCGGAGCGGACGATGCGCTTGCCGTCGAGGAGACCGCCGAGCTGCACGGCGCGGTAGGCGGCGACGCCAGAATCGTTCACGGCGAGGACGAACTTCTGGCTCTGGTCGGTGCCGACGGCGCGCTCGCTGATGAGGAGCGTGGGCTGCGAGGCGCCGAGCGGAACGCGGACGCGGGCGAAGAGACCGGGGACGAGGGCGTTGTCCGGATCGGCGAAGCTCATGCGGAGCTGGAGCGTGCCTGTGGCGGAGTCGAGGCGGTTGTCCACGCTCTCGATGTAGCCGCGACGCGAATACGCGGCGTCGTCGGCGAGGGCGAGTTCGACGGGGATGCGGCCTTTCTCGTCGCGTTGGAGGCGGCCGGCGCGGTCGAGGGCGCGGAACTTGAGCACGGTCGCCTCGGCGACGTCGGCATAGACGTAGGCCTGGCCGGTCGAGACGAGCGTGGTGAGGGGCGTGGCGGGCGACACGAGGTTGCCCGCGGTGACGAGGGCGCGCGAGACACGGCCGGAGATCGGCGAGCGGACCTGCGTGCGCTCGAGATCGAGATTGGCGGAGGTGAGCGCGGCGCGGGCGGCGAGGAGCTCGGCGGCGGCCTCGGCGGCGCGCGACTGGCGAAGGTCGGCCTCCTCGGTGCTGATCGCCTCGCGGGCGAGCAGGCTGGCAGCGCGGGCGGCCTCCTTGGCGGTGGTGGAGGCGAGCGCCTCGGCGCGGGCGACCGCGGCCTGGGCGGCGTCGCGGGCGGCGGGGTAGCTGCGCGGGGGGATGGGGGGGAGGAGGTAGCCGGCGCCGGCAAGGTGACCGGGTGGGGAATGGGCGGGGGCGAGGCGGGGGCGGAGGCGAAGCTTTCGCGGCTTGGGTGGGCCATCCCCCCGGGGTGGTTCGCCGGGCGCCGGTGCGGCACCGGCACGCGCGCCCGGTTGGCCCAGCTGCACGCCCGCGGAGAGCTGCCGCGGCACCGCGACTTCGTGAAC
>CBIHRE010000789.1:0-1998 GCA_966212385.1 uncultured Akkermansia sp.
CAGTAAGCGCCCGGCTCCATCGCCTCCAGCTTGGCTTTGGCCGTCTTGAGGGACGGGTTTTTGGCTAGGAGTGCGGCGATGGCGTCGGAATTCATGGCGGAGAGGTTACAGGACGGGATCGGTCAGCAAAGCGGACGGCCGGGGCGGGTGTCAACCGCCACGGTCGGATAGCAAGCCGGGCGCGTTTGCAGGAATCGGCCCAGTGTCGTTGGATGGGATCGAGGCGTGGGATCGGAACCGGAGAAAACCACGGCGTTAAAAATAAAAGACCCCGAGACGCGTTAAACATCTCGGGGCGAAACTGGCGGAGAGGGGGGGATTCGAACCCCCGGTAGGCTTTTACACCTACGGTGCTTTAGCAAAGCACTGCTTTCGGCCACTCAGCCACCTCTCCGGGATAGGTGGCGAAAAAGGGTGGCCGGCTCGCAAAGCGCAAGGTCGATTTTTGCGCGAGCGGACATCAATTCTTCCGCGCGAGCATCGACTGCGCGAGCGAGAGCAGGAAACCGGTGTCGCCGGGGAGGGCGCGAAGCGCGTCGTTGGCGAGGGCGGTCTCGGATGCGGCGAGACGACGGGCGGTTTCCAAACCATGCAGGCTGACGTAGGTCGTCTTGCCGGCGCGGGCGTCCTTGCCGGCGGTTTTGCCCAAGGCGGCGGTGTCCGCGATGGCATCGAGGACGTCGTCCACGATTTGAAAGGCGAGTCCGAGGTGGCGCCCGGCGAGACGGAGATTCGCTATCGCCGCCTCGTCGCATCCCCCGACCAGTCCGCCGCAGACCAAGGACGCCTCGAGCATGGCGGCGGTCTTGTTGAGATGGATAAACTCCAGTTCGGCGGCGGTGGCCGGGGCCCTTTTTTCGGCGAGCGCGTCTTCGGCCAGCAAGTCTTGCATCTGGCCGCCGACGAGGCGCCGGCCCGAGGCGGCGTCGGCCAGCTCGCGAACGAGCCGGACGGCGACGGCGGGGCGGGGGGCGTAGTTCTCCGCGAGGATAAGGAAGGCCTGGTTTAGCAGGGCGTCGCCGGCGAGCAGGGCGGTGGCCTCGTCGAAAGCCCGATGGCAGGTGGGGCGCCCCCGGCGCAGATCGTCGTCGTCCATGCAGGGCAGGTCGTCGTGGATAAGTGAATACGTGTGCACGCATTCCAGCGCGGCGGCGGCGGGCAGGGCCTCGGCGAGGGCCGCTTCCCCGCCGCCGAGTTCGGCGGCCGCGAGGGCGAGGACCGGACGCAGGCGTTTGCCGCCGGCCTGGAGGCTGTAACGCATGGCCTCGTGGATACGGGCGGGGCCGGCGGGGGCGCCGGCGGGGAGCGCGGGCACGGGGGCGGCGAGAGCGGCGTCGACGCGTGCGACCAAGGCGTGTAATTTAGTTGAGAAGTCCATCGACGCGCGGAGGATTCGGGGGAAAATTCCGCGCTGCAATGCCCACGCTCGAACTTGTTTGCAAACGCCTCTTCTCGGACCCCGCGTGGATCTTGAAGTGTTTGCTCGGCGCCGTGTTGCTCGCCGTGCCGATCGCCCACTTCTTCGCGTGCGGCTATCTTTACGAGTTGTTGAACCGGGCCCGGAGGGGAGAGCCGCTCGAATTCCCCGACTGGGAGGATTGGGGGCGCCTGTATAGCCAAGGGGTGCCGGTTTTTGTGATCTTTCTGGTTTTTACGGCGGCCCCGCTCGCCGTCGCGTGGTTGCTCACCTGGCCGCTTTATCGCCTCGGCGCGGGTTGGTTCAGCTATACGCCGATGATGCCCGTGTTGCTGCTGTGCTTTCCCCTGACGGCTGCGAGCATTTATCTCTATCAAAAACGCGAGGATTATCAGGATGCGTTCCGTGTGTGGGTTCTCTTGCGCAGGCTTCGGTCCACCGGCCTTCCCTTGCTTGTGCCCACCTTGGCTTTCGTGGGGTTTTTGGTGATCGGAATGCCCTTCATGACCTTCACCGTTTTCGCCGGGGCCGCTCTTTTCGGCGCGACCTACGCTTCGGTTTTCCATCATGTGGAGACCACG
>CBIHRE010000790.1:0-1987 GCA_966212385.1 uncultured Akkermansia sp.
CGCCTCGAGCAGCATCGCCAAGGGCAGTTTTCCGCCCTTCTGGTCCGGCAGAGCCGCCAAGCCGGGTTGTTCGGAAATCGTCGCAAGAGGCGCGAGCTCCGCCTTCTGCGAGCCGTTCGCGACCAAGCCACTCGCCTCGAGGTCGCTGGCCGCGCCCAGGACAACGGGGAATTTCACCCCGCGCAGGCCGTCCGCGAAAAACTGGTCCCATTGCCAGTCAAAACCCGGGTCCACGAACAACAAGTCCCAAGCCATCACCGCCGGCCGCGCGGCCTCATCTCGCTGGAGCCACTCAAGAAACTGGCCGTGATAAGTGCGCGCAAACGGCCACTGCCCGAAATCCTCGATCGATTTCTCGTCGATGCCCAAGAGGCACAACGCCGCGTGCGGCTTCGCCCCCGTCTTGGCTCGAACCCGCAGCCGCGCATCCTCCGCCTTCCACTCCAAGGTCCGCGCGAGATCGAGCCGCGCCACTCCCACCCCAGCCCCGAAAAGCGCAAGGGTCGCCAACGCGCGAACACGCCAATCCGAACCGATTTTCCGCCAAAACGACAGAGGCATCGGCGCGTAGTGAAAACTATTGTCCCCTTCGGCCAAGAGCTAAAAAAGAGCGGAGGCCGGTGCGGTCTCTCTTCCCCAGCCCGGCCATCCATTCGCCCTCGTCTCGCCCCCTTCACCATGCGCCTTCTTCGCCCGCTTCTCGTCCTCGGTGCCGCCTGCACGCTCGTCGTTTCCCTCTCCGGCCAAACCGTCCGCGTCCTCAGCGTCAGCGGCGAGGCCACCATCCAGACGCCCGGCGACTCCGCCCCGCGCACGGTCAAAAAGGGCGACACCATCGTCATCGGCACCAAGATCATCACCGGCGACGGCGCGCGCGTCATCCTCACTCCGTTGCCGGGCGTGAACTCCATTATCTCGCCCAAATCCGAGGTCGTCATCGAGCGCGTCTCGGTCTCCAACGCCGACGGCGCCAAACCCGCCCTTCACTCCGCCGTCCTCGATTTGAAAACCGGCGCGGTCACGACCGATCTTCAGCCGACCACAGGTCGCGAACTCGACTACGGCGTGCGCACCGCCCGCGGCCTCGCCGGCGCCCGCGGCACCACCTACACCGTCGCCATCGACATCGCGGGCGTCCAGGCGATCATCGTCGCCGACGGCAAGATCTCCGTCACCCTCGCCGACGGTCGCACGGTCAACCTCGTCCCCGGCCAGATCTCCATCACCCACGCGGACGGCAGCACCCAGACCGTCACTTCCGCTTCGCAACTCTCCGCCGGCGACCAAGCCATCGCCGAAAACTGGGTAGAGGCCACGCTCGAGGCCCTCGCCGAAGCCATCGAGCAAGGGATCGACATCGACCCCGCCGCGCTAGAGGACGCTCTCCGCGCCGCCGCCGAGCTGGGCATCGACATTTCCCCCGAACTCCAAGCCCGCCTGGACAGCGCCCGCGATCTCCTTCTCGAGCGCCGCCTCGAAAGCCTCGAAACCGCCACCGGCGGCGCCGACTCGGGCACCACCGACTCCCAGACGATCGTCACCGAAACCCAGCAATCGCAGGAAAACGCGATCGACGATTACCAAGTCTCCCGCGATGCCTACCTGCTCACCCTCACCGACGCGCAGCGGAGCGCCTTCCTCGCCCTGCCGGACGACGCGCAACGTCTCCTCGTCCTCGCCAAGGATTCGGCCTACACCTCCTTCGCGCTCGATCTCTTCGGCGAAGGCCAGGTCCGCCCCGTCGGCGCGATTCGTTACGCCGGCAACCTTTCCCCCTCGCAGCGCGCCGCGTTTTTCGAGCGTTCGTCCTTCGTCCAGGACCTCCTCGTCGTCCACTCCGCCGACTCCGGCCTCGCCGCCTACGCGCTCACATCCGAAGGCGAAAGCGGCTACCCCGACGATCAGCTCGTCGGCTATTTCCAGACCCTCACGCCCGGCCAGCGCACCACCTACCGGGCCCTGTCCCCGTCGCTTCGCTCCGCGCTCG
>CBIHRE010000791.1:0-1981 GCA_966212385.1 uncultured Akkermansia sp.
CTCGGCGCCTTCGTCCTTCTCTTCCTCGGCTTCGCCGTCCTCGCCGGCATGTTCCCCTTCCACACCTGGGCGCCCACCGGACACGTCGCCGCGCCCACCGGAGCCTCGATGCTTCTCGCCGGCGTGGTGATGAAACTCGGCGCCTACGGCTGCCTCCGCGTCGCGCTCCCGCTTTTCCCCGAGGCCTTTTCCCAATGCCTGCCCATCATCGGCTGGCTCGCCGTCGCCGGCATCCTCTACGCCGGCTGCATCGCGCTCGTGCAGGACGATTTCAAGTTCGTGATAGGCTACTCGAGCGTGAGCCACATGGGCTTCGTGCTCCTCGGCCTCGCCGCCGCCACGCCGCTCGCCCTCGCCGGCGCGGTGCTGCAGATGGTCTCGCACGGCATCATCGCCGGCCTGCTCTTCGCCGTCGTCGGCCGCATGGTCTACGAGCGCACGCACACCCGCCGTCTCGCCGACCTGCGCGCGCTGCCGCTGCACCGCCTGCTGCCCTTCGCCGCAGTCAGCTTCGTCCTCGCCGGCTTCGCCTCGATGGGCATGCCCGGCTTCAGCGGCTTTCCCGCCGAGCTGAGCATCCTCGTCGGCACCTGGCAGGTCCGCCCGCTCTGGGCACTCTGCGCCGCGCTCGGCATCGTCGCCGCCTGCGCCTTCACGCTGCGCGCGATTCAGGTTTCCTTCTTCGGCTCCGTTCGCACCGCGAGCGATGCCCACGCTCACCACGACGCCCATCCGCTGCCACCCATTACCTGGCCCGAGAAAGCCGGCGTCGCGCTCCTCCTCGCCGCCACGCTCTACGTCGGACTCAAACCCGACGCCGTGCTCGCTTGGATCGTGCCCGCCCTGCAATCGCCCGCCTTCACCGCGATCCTGAAAGGAGGCGCCCAATGAACTACGCCGAACTCCTCGTCGCGCTCCGCCCCGAGCTCTGCCTCGTCATCGGCGCCCTCGCCGTCCTCGCGGTCGACATCGCCACGCGCTCCGCCGACGCCCCCCGTCGCCTCGGCAACGCCTGCGCGCTCGGCGCGCTCGCGATCCTCGCCGCGCTGGTCGTCACGATCTCCGGTGGCCAGCCCGGCCCGCTCTGCGGCGGCGTGCTCGAACTCGACCTCCTCGCGCAGGTCGGCCGCGCCGGCGCTCTCGGTCTCGCCCTCCTCACACTCGGCGTCCTGCCCGGCGCGCGAAAGCTCCGTCACCCGGCCGAGTTCGTCGCCGTGCTGCTCTTCGCCACCGCGGGTTTCACGCTCATGGCCGCGGCCCGCCAGCTCCTCGTCGCCTTCGTCGCGATCGAACTCGCGAGCCTCTCGCTCTACATTCTCGCGGGCTTCGACAAATCCCGCCCCGCCTCCGCCGAGGCCGGCCTCAAATACTTCCTCGTCGGCGGCATGTCGGCCGTGTTCATGCTTTTCGGCTTCAGCCTGCTCTACGGGCTCACCGGCTCGATCGACCTGCCTGTGATCGCGCTCCACCTGCAATCCGCGCCCGGCGGCTCCCCGCTGCTCCTCGTCGCGCTCGGGATGGTGCTGGTCGGCTTCGGTTTCAAGGCCGCCGCCGCGCCCTTCCACCTCTGGGCGCCCGACGTCTACGAAGGCGCCCCTGCGCCGGCCGCCGCGCTCGTCGCCTCGGCATCGAAGCTAGCCGGCCTCGTCGTCTTTTTCCGCCTGCTCTGGCCCGGACTCGGCGCCGCCGCGGGCGATCTCGCCGGCTCGCCTGGCTGGACGCCCATCGTCGCTCTCATGGCGCTGGGCTCGCTGCTCGTCGGCAACCTCGGCGCGCTCGCGCAGACGAAGACGCGCCGTCTGCTCGCCTACTCCGCCATTGCCCATGCGGGTGCGATGCTCCTCGGCATGATCGCAGCCGGCTCCACCGGCCCCGGCATGCTCGTGTATTACGGGTTCACCTACGGCCTCGCGACCGTCGGCGCCTTCGGTGTCGTCGCTGTGCTCGAACGCGCGGGCGTCGGTCCCGAGCTGCGAGACCT
>CBIHRE010000792.1:0-1977 GCA_966212385.1 uncultured Akkermansia sp.
GCGCGAGGCGGCGGGCGCGGAGAAGACGGAGGCGGGCGTCCACCAGGCGGAGACCGTGGCGCGGGTGTCGCGACGGAGGAGTTGTTCTCCGGGGCGGAGGGCGCGGATTCCGGCGTGGATCGTGCGCGGCGAGGGGATGGCGAGCCAGCGGAGGAAATCGGCGGCGGCGGCGGGATCGAGGTCAGCGGGGACGTGTTTCGACGCGAGGAGGGGGCGGACCTCGGAGGCGAAGAGGAAGGGGCCGGCGGCGTCGTGGTGGTAGAGAAGGGGCTTGATGCCGAGGGCGTCGCGGGCGAGGAGGAGCGTGCGCTCAACGGCGTCCCAAAGGGCGAAGGCGAACATGCCGCGCAGGCGCGGAAGGACGGCGGGGCCGTCGAGGGAGAGGGCGGCGAGGAGGAGCTCGGTGTCGCACTCGGTGCGGAAAACCCAGCCGCGGGCGGCGTAGTCGGGGCGGAGCTCGCGGAAGTTGTAGATGGCGCCGTTGAAGACGAGGTGGTGGCGTCCGTCGGGCGAGACCATGGGCTGGCGGCCGTTGGCGGGATCGAAGATCGCGAGGCGGCGCATGCCGATGGTGGCGGGGCCGGAGCTGACTTGGCCGGAGTCGTCGGGGCCGCGGTGGTGTTGCGCGGCGAGCATGCGGCCGAGGGCGGCCTCACGGACGTTGGGCGAATGGCGAAGGGAGACGAAGCCGGCGATGCCGCACATGTTGAGCAGAGAGCGAGGAGCAGGGAGCTGGAGCGAAAGGCGAAGCGGAGAGGCGGATCGGGAGCGGAGATGGGGTGGCTCAGGCTCGAATGGCGGCGGTGATTTCGGCGGCTTTTTCCGGCGAGACGAGGGCGGCGACGAGGGCGAGGCCGAAGTCGAGGGCGGTGCCGGCGCCGCGCGAGGTGAGGATGTTGCCATCGCGGACGACGCGCTCGTCGGCGAGGATGGCGGTGAGCTCGGAGGCGACGCTCGGGTGGGCGGTGTAGCGGCGGCCGGCGAGGAGCCCGGCGTCGTGAAGGACGGTCGGCGCGGCGCAGATGGCGGCGAGGAGCTTGCCGGCGGCGTGGTGGCGGGCGACGAACGCGCGGACGGCAGACGAGGCGCGGAGGTGTTGCACGCCGGGGCCGCCGGGGAGGAAGAGGCAGTCGGCGAGGGTGGCGTCGGCGGGAATCGACTCGAGCGGGGCGTCGGCGTGGAGGGTAATGCCGTTACGGCCGGTCACGTGGATGCCGGGGCCGAGGGCGGCGATGGTCACGGTGCAGCCGGCGCGGCGGAGGACGTCGATGGGCGCGACGGCTTCGAGCTCTTCAAAACCCTCTGGCAAGATGGCGAGAACCGTGGGCATGGTTAAAAAAGGATGAGGATGAATCAGAAGGACGAAGAAGGCTTGGCCACAAAAAGCGCAAAAGGCGCAGAAATTACGGAGGCCGGCCTCGGGCGCAGGCTGGTGGTCTTCGGCGCGGGCTACGTGGGCGGCGCGTTGGCGCGGCGTGCGCTCGCGGACGGCTGGCGGGTCGTGGCCTTGACGAGAAATCCGGAGACGGCGGCGGAGCTGCGCGCGGCGGGGGGGGAGGTGGTCGTGGCCGAGTTGGCAAGCGAGGCCTGGTGGAACGCGCCGGAACTGGCGGGCGGGGCGGAGCGCGTGGCCGTGACGGTGGCGGCGGGCGGTGGCGGCGCGGAGGGGTATCGGCGGAGTTACGTCGAGGGCTTGCGCAGCGTGGTCGGATGGGGCGCTCGCGTGCGCGGGGCGGGCGGCGTGACGGGACGATTGATCTACACGAGCAGCACGTCGGTATATCCGCAGGACGGCGGTGTTCGGGTGACGGAAGGAGATGAAGTCGGCGGCGAGTTGGAGACGGCGCGAATCTTGGTCGAGGCGGAGCGAATCGCGGCCGAGTGGCCGGGCGCGGGGGCGACGGTGCTGCGGCTGGCGGGTATTTATGGGCCGACGCGGACGCATATCGTTGAGCAGGTGCGAAACGGCGAAGTGTC
>CBIHRE010000793.1:0-1951 GCA_966212385.1 uncultured Akkermansia sp.
CAACCCCGGGCGGCCGGCGCATGTGTTGATGGGCGTCTTTTCCGAGACGTGGACGCCAAAGCTGGCCGAGACGCTGCATAGGCTCGGAGCGGCGGGCGGACTCGCGGCGCATGGCCGCCTTGATGCCGAGCGGGGCGTGGACGAGCTCACCAGTGCGACAGACACGCGCGTGCGCGGCTTCGGGCGGAATCGCGATCTCGACGCGGTGTGGCGGCCCGAGGAACTGGGACTGCGCCGGGCGGATTTCTCCGAGCTGCGCGGGGGCGACCTCGCGGAGAACCTCGCGATCGTGGATGCGCTGCTCGAGGGGCGCGGCCCCGCGGGCCTGGCCGACACCGTCGCGCTCAACACCTCAGTCGCCCTCTGGATTTGCGGGCGTTCGGCGAGCCCGTCCGAGGCGGTGGGGCACGCGCGCGAGCTGCTGCTCGGCGGCGCGGTGAAGGCGAAGATCGCGGCGACCCGCGAGTTTTTCGCGCGGGGCTGAGCCGCGTCCGATTTTTCAAACCATGAAGCGTCAGTATTTCGGCACCGACGGCGTGCGCGGCCCCTATGGCGGCCCGGTCATCAACGAGGATTTCGCGGCCCGGCTGGGCTGCGCCGCGGCGCGATGGGCGATCGGGACGGGAGCGGCGCCCGGCTCGGTCGTCCTGATCGGCCGAGACACACGCGCGTCGGGCTCCGGGCTCGTCGCCGCTGTCGCGGCGGGGCTGCGCGCGGGCGGCCTGGCGCCGGTCTCGCTCGGCGTCACGCCGACCCCGGCGGTGGCGCGCGCGGTGCGGGCTCGCGGGGCGCGCTTGGGCGTGGTGGTGACCGCCTCGCACAATCCGGCGGCGGACAACGGTATCAAGTTTTTCGCTACGGGTGGGCTGAAGCTTTCCGACGCCGACGAGGCGGCGATCGAGGCGCTCCTGCCCGCTGCGGACGCGATCCCGGCCTGGCGGGGCGCTCCCGCGCCGGAGGAGGAAAACGGGACGGCGGCCTACGTCGCCGATCTGGCCGCGGTGCTTCCGGCGGGCTCGCTCGCGGGCTGGCGGATCGTGGTCGACGCGGCGAACGGTGCGACGGCCGGCACCACGCCGGAGGTGCTGCGTCGGCTTGGCGCCGAGGTGGCGGCGCTCGGGGTCTCGCCGGACGGGCTCAACATCAACGCCGGCGTGGGCAGCGAACACCCCGAGCAACTGGCCCGCGAAGTCGTCGCTCGCGGCGCACGCCTGGGCGTGGCGCACGACGGCGACGGCGATCGCTGCATCTTGTGCGACGAGACCGGCGCGGTGCTCGACGGCGACGAAATCCTGGCGATCCTCGCCCTCGACGCGCTGCGCCGCGGCGCCTTGGCGGCGAAGACGCTCGTGGTCACGGTGCAGAGTAATCTCGGACTGGATGCCGCGGTTTCGGCCGCGGGCGGTCGTGTGGAGCGCACAGACGTCGGCGATCGCCATGTGCTGGCGAAACTCCTGTCGTCGGGCGCCACGCTCGGCGGCGAATCCAGCGGCCACATCATCGACTTGGACGTTTCGCCCACCGGCGACGGGCTCGCCGCCGCGATGGGCGTCATCGCCGTGATGCGCGCCACGGGCCGGCCCTTGTCGGAGTTGCGCCGCGTGTTGAAAAAATTCCCGCAAGGCACCCGCAACCTCAAGGTGGCGGAAAAGAAACCGCTCGCCGAGTGCGGCGCGTTGTCGGCGGAGATCGCCGCCGTGGAGCGTGAGCTGGGCGCCGGCGGGCGCGTGATGGCGCGTTTTTCGGGCACCGAGTCCAAGTTGCGTCTTCTGGTCGAGGCGGGGGACGACGCGCTGGTGATGAGCGCGCTTAATCGCTTGGAAAGCGCTGCGCGTAGGGACTTGCCGCCGCCACTCTAGCGTTGACCGGCAGGGGGGGCGCGGGCTCTTTTTCATGATTCCCCCTATGCAGGAAGTTCCCCTTACCTCCCTCGACGTTCGTTTGCAAAAAC
>CBIHRE010000794.1:0-1944 GCA_966212385.1 uncultured Akkermansia sp.
CGCCCGCCGTTCGAAAATCGAACCACGGGCGAAGGGCCCCGCCCGTCCACCCGAGGGTGCAAAAAACAACCGGCCATCCGTGTGAATCCGCGAGATCCGTGGTTACGTTTTTCCGGCCATGACTCCCGCCTTTGAAAAACTCCAACAGGCGCTGAAACGTCTGCCCGGCGTCGGCTATCGCTCGGCCGAGCGTATCGCGCTGCATTTGCTGGTGGAGAAACCGGCGCGCCTGCCGGAGCTCGTGGCGGCGCTCGAGGAGGCCTCGCGCATCGTGCGGCGCTGCACGCGCTGCGGCAACCTGGCCGAGGGCGACTTGTGCGCGGTGTGCGCCGACGGGCGCCGCGACCAGGCGGTCGTCTGCGTGGTCGAGCATACGCCGGACCTCGTGGCGATGGAGCGCTCGGGCGCCTACCGCGGTGTGTATCACGTGTTGCACGGACGACTCTCGCCGATCAACGGCGTGGGACCCGACGACCTGAACTGGTCCGCGCTGCGGGCACGTTTGGAGTCGGGCGAGGTGCGAGAGCTTATCCTGGCGTTGGGCAACGACGTCGAGGGCGAGGCGACCTGTCACTTTATCACGCAGCAACTCGCGGAGCACGCGGCCGGCGGAGCCGTGGCGGAGAGCGAAAATGCGAGCGCGGTGAAGGTTTCGCGCATCGGCTTCGGCCTGCCGAGCGGCGGGGGCGTGCTCTATGCCGACGCGGTGACGCTGCGCAGCGCGCTCGAGGGGCGGCGCGAGTATTTGTGAACGGAGCGGCGTTCCGCTTCGCGTTCGGCCACCGGTCGGCCACGAAGCTGCTTTGTTCAAGGTCCGGGCGTTTGATCCGGGAATAGCAGCCGCGCGCCGCCCGAGGGCAGGCGGACGAGGACGGAGCTTTCGGGCGCGAGGGCGAGAAGTTCGTCGTCGTTGATGAGGCTGGGGCCAAGCCGCAGATCCGTGCGCAGCCGCTCTCCGGCGGCGAGCATGCGGGTGGGGACTCGGGCGTCGGGCGAAAGCGGACGACTGGCCAGGATCAGGTCGGGGTGGGCGCGTGTGGGCACGAGCAAGGGCGGCGCCTGTGACGCGATGTCCGCGGACGGGACAGGCGTTTCGATGGGACGGTGGATTTGTGGCGCAGCGGCACGGGGGGCGCGCAGCCAGAGGAGCGCGATGGCGAGAGCGGGGAGCGCGAGCGCGGCGGCCGTGGCGCGGGCTCGCCTCAGGTGGCGGCGACGCCGTGCGCCGCGCAGCATCGCGTCTAGGGTGGCGGCGCGGAAATCGTCCGGGGCGGAGTCCGCGACGACCTGGTGCAGCAGATGATCGTCGGGGGCGGGGACAAAGGGCTTCATGGGTGGATCCGTGATGCGCGTTTCCAGGTGGGCGGGCGGGTCCCTCCGCCCGTGGTTTGGGGCAAGCCCGGCGAGCGCAGGGATGCGTTCGCCCACCCGGGATGGAAATTCATGGGTTTCATGGGGCGGGTTCCCGCAGGCGGGCGAGGAGACTGGTCTTTATGCGGACGCGCAGGCGGGAGAGCCGCGACTCGACGGCTTTCTCGGTGCTGTCGAGTCGTTGGGCGATGGCGCGGACGGATTGGTTTTCCCGGTATTTCCATTCGAGCAAGGCGCGGTCCTCGGCGGGGATGCCGGCGAGTTCGGCGTCGAGGATCGGGCCGAGCCGTTCGGCGGAATCGTCGAGGGCGTGGGGCGTGGAAACGGCGGATTCGTGGGCGGCGGAGTGACGGGTGAAACGATCGAGAAACGCGAGGTAGCGGCGGCGCCCGCGGCATTGGTCGGCGAGCGCGCTGCGGGCGAGCACGGTGAGCCAGCTCCAGAGATGGCTTTCTTCGGCGAAGGGGCGGGCATGGCGGGTGACGCGCACGAAGGCGGATTGAAGCGCCTCGCGGGCGGCGTGTTCGTCGCCGCGAGCAATCACGAGGAGGTAGCGCAGCAGCCGGTCGAAAT
>CBIHRE010000795.1:0-1942 GCA_966212385.1 uncultured Akkermansia sp.
TGGGGACGTCGCCCCGGCCCACCTCTATCCTGCAGCCCCCTGCTATCCATGCACTTTTCACGCAGTCTGTTCTTACCCGTTCTCGTTCTTTGTGGCCGAGCGCTCGGCCAAACCGTCGTCGAGCTGGAACCGCTCGAAATCTCCGCCTCTCCCCTCTCCCTCACCGTCGCCTCCGTCGACGCCGCCCGCGCCGATCTCGCCCGCGTCCCCGGCGGAACGGAAGTGGTCGATGCCAACCGCTATCTTCGCGGACGCGCCTCGACGCTCGCCGACACCTTCGCGCTGTCGCCCGGCGTCTTCGCGCAGCCGCGCTTCGGCTCCGACGAGGCGCGTCTCTCCATCCGCGGCTCCGGCCTGCAACGCACCTTCCACGGTCGTGGCATCCGCGTGCTTCAGGACGGCGTGCCGCTCAACCTCGCCGACGGCGGCTTCGACATGCAGGCGCTCGAACCCGCGGCCGCCGCCCATGTCGATGTCTGGCGCGGCGGCAACGCCCTCGCGCAAGGCTCCTCCACGCTCGGCGGCGCCATCGACTACGTGTCGCGCACGGGCCGTTCCGACGCCGGCGCGCTCGCCCGCGCCGAACTCGGCTCCTTTGATTATCTCCGCGCCACCGTCGCCGGCGGTTTCGCCGAAGGCCCCGCCGACGCCTACGCGAGCTTCACCCAGTCGCAGCAGGATGGTTTCCGCGAACACTCCGCCCAAAACAACCAGCGTCTCTTCGCGAACGCCGGCTGGCGACTCGCCCCGCGCCTCGAAACGCGTGTCTTCCTCACCGCCGTCAAGACCGACTCCGAGCTTCCCGGCAGCCTCACCAAAGCCCGGCTCGAGAGCGCCCCCCGCCAGGCCAACCCCGACAACCTCACCCGCGACCAGCACCGCGATTTCGACCTGCTCCGCGCCGTGTCCAAAACCACCGTCGCCTTCGGCGACAGTTCCGTGGAACTGCTCGGCGCCTGGACATACAAGGATCTCGATCACCCGATTTTCCAGGTCGTCGACCAGCTCTCCAACGACGCCCTGCTCGGCCTCACTTTCACCAACACCGCCGATCTTTTCGGTCACGATCACCGCCTCCGCGCCGGCGTTCTTTTTCAACACGGCGAAACCGACGCCGCCCAATACGCCAACGTGAACGGCTCCCGCGGCGTGCTCCGCCAGAGCGACGCGCAGGTCGCCACCAACCTCGAGGCCTTCGCGGAAAGCCAGCTCGGCTTGGGCGCCGGCTTCACGAGCGTGCTCGGTTTTTCCGTCGCGGAAAACAGCCGGCGAAACACGCGCCTCCTGACCGCCAACGACGCCGGCGCGCCGATCACCTCCCCCGCCGGCACGAGCTACGACCGGGATTTTGAAAATTTCGCGCCCAAGCTCGGCCTGCGCTGGGACAACTCCGCTCGCGACACCCAGTTCTACGCCAACGTCAGCGGCAGTTACGAGCCGCCGTCCTTCAGCGAAGGAGGCACGACCGGCGCCACCGCCGTCGCCAACCGAGCGCAAAAGGCGCTCACCTACGAACTCGGCTCCCGCGGCGCCCGCGGCCCGGTGCGCTGGGACGCCACCGTCTACCACGCCCGCGTCGAAGACGAGTTGCTCGCCATCGTCCTGCCCGGCCCGGTGTCCGGCACGCTCAACGCCGACCGCACCATCCACCAAGGCGCCGAGATCGGACTCGAAGGCGACCTCCTCGGAACCGCGTGGAACGCCCAAACCGCGCCCGACCACCGCCTCGTCGCGCGCGGAGCCTGGACCTACGGCGACTTTCGCTTCGACGGTCCCGTGCCCGGCGTCGCCGGCTCGGAGGACAACCGCATCGCCGGCATCCCGCCGCACCTGATCCGCGGCGAACTCCTCTGGGAACACCGCGACGGCTGGTATGCCGGGCCCACCGTCGAGTGGGTGCCGCAGAAAAGCTACGTCGACCACGCCAACACCCTCTGGGCAG
>CBIHRE010000796.1:0-1932 GCA_966212385.1 uncultured Akkermansia sp.
CCATGGGTTCCGAGACCTACCTCTACCTCGGCACCGGCGCGACGAGCTTCATCGCCCGCGTCCGCCCCACCGACCGCTTCGACGTCGGCCAACGCGTGCGGGTGAGCTTCAAAATGGAAGCCGCCCATCTCTTCGACGCCGTCACCGAACAGGCTCTCCGCTAACCACGTCGCGCCCTCCCCGCCCGTTCCGCGCTCGCTCCATGGCCGCCTCCGCCACCGTCCCCCGCCCCGTCGCGCCCGCCCTCCCGGAGCAGCGAAAAGCCGCCCGCGGCGACGGCACTTTCCTGAACCCCATCCTCGCGGGCGACTACCCCGATCCTTCGGTGCTCAAGGAGGGCCGCGACTACTACCTGGTCCACTCCTCCTTCGAGAGCACGCCCGGCCTCCTCGTCTGGCACTCGCGGGATCTCGTCAACTGGCGCCCGCTCGGTCCCGCCCTCCACAAATACGTCGGCTCCGTCTGGGCCCCCGACCTCTGCAAACACGCCGGACGCTACTTCATCTATTTCCCCGCGCTGAACGGCGACAAGCTCACCAACATGGTCGTCCACGCCCCGTCCCCCTCCGGCCCGTGGAGCGATCCGATCGACCTCGAGATCGGCAACATCGATCCCGGACACGCCGTCGGCGAGGACGGCAAACGCTATCTGTTCATGAGCGCCGGCTATCGCGTGCCGCTCTCCGACGACGGCCTCTCCGTCGTCGGTCCCGAGGAAAAAGTCTACGACGGCTGGAAGTATCCCGAGGAGTGGGACGTCGAGGTCTTCGCCCAGGAAGGCCCCAAGATCCTCCGCCGCGGCGACTACTACTACATGGTCCTCGCCGAGGGCGGCACCGCCGGCCCCGCCACCAGCCACATGGTCGTCATGGCGCGCTCCCGCGGCATCGACGGCCCTTGGGAAAACTCCCCTTACAACCCCGTAGTCCGCACCGCCTCGAAAAAAGAAAAAGGGTGGTCGCGCGGCCACGCCACGCTCGTCCCCGGGCCGGACGACAGGCGGTGGTATCTCGTCTATCACGCGTATGAGAACGGCCACTACAACCTCGGCCGCCAGACGATCCTGGAGCCCGTCGAGTGGACCGACGACGGCTGGGTGAAGGCCTCCGGCGCCGACATCGCCGCGCCCCTCCCCGCCCCCGCCGGCGGCGAGCCCGTGCCGCACGGCTTTGCCTGCTCGGACGATTTTTCCACCGACAAGATCGGCGTCCAGTGGACGCTCTTCCGCTCTCCCGGCGATCCGCGCGACGCCGTCCGCGTCGCCGACCGCGCCCTCCATCTCCGGGCCCGGGGGATCAATCCGAAGGACGGCGCCGTCCTCTCCTTCATCACCGGCGAGCACGACTACGAGATGCAGGTCGAGGTCGAGATCGACCCCGGCGCCACCGGCGGCCTGCTGGTTTTCTACAGCGAACGGCTCTTCGCCGGCCTGGCTTTCTCCGACACGAATCTCCTCGAATACGGGAAAGGCGACACGTCCTCCTTCGCCAAACCCGCGCAAATCGGGCGACGCTTCTTCCTCCGCCTCCGCCTGCGCGACGGCATCATGACCACCTGGCACAGCCCGGACGGCGAGTCTTGGACGCGACACTGGATGCAGTTCGAGGTCTCCTGCTACCACCACAACGTCGCCGGCGCCTTCCTCAGCCTGCGCCCCGCCCTCTTCGCCGGCGGCGAGGGCGAGGTCCGCTTCCGAGACTTTCGCTTCCGCGTGATCGCCTCGGCCTGAACGGCCTCCGCTGCAGGCGCGGCCCCCGCATTACCCCCGTCCCCGATGCCCGCCACCCTCTCGATTCGCAGCCTCGCCGCCCGATTGGGTCTGTCCCGCGCCACCGTCTCGGAAGCGTTGCGAGGCAGCCCTAAGGTAAAGGAATCCACCCGCCGCCGCGTGGTCGAGGAGGCGGGACGCCTCGGTTACCGGCTCGATCCGGT
>CBIHRE010000797.1:0-1926 GCA_966212385.1 uncultured Akkermansia sp.
CAATGCACAAACAACGTCCTCGATTTTCGCCTCTCCCACGCCCGCGCCCGCGACGCCGTCCTCGCGCCCTTCGACCCCGCTGCCGTCACCGCTCCGCTCACGGCCGCCAGCCTCGTCACCGAAACCTTATCCACCGCCGCCCTCGACCGCCGCTCCTACCTGCTCCGCCCCGATCTCGGCCGCGCGCTTGACGGGGAATCCCGCGCAAAACTCGCCGCCATCGCCGCCGCGCCTGGTTTCGTCGCCCCCGATCTCGTCGTCATCGTCTCCGACGGCCTCGCCGCCCAGGCCGCCGAACGCCACGCCGCCACCGTGGTCATTCCTCTCGTCACCGAGCTCCGCTCCGCCGGCTGGCGCGTCGCGCCCATTTTTATCGCCCCGCTTGGCCGCGTGAAACTGCAGGACG
Source organism: uncultured Akkermansia sp. (assembly GCA_966212385.1). Taxonomy (GTDB): domain Bacteria; phylum Verrucomicrobiota; class Verrucomicrobiia; order Opitutales; family Opitutaceae; genus IMCC26134_A. Next base: position 407 of record CBIHRE010000797.1, read on the forward strand.
AGATCGGCGCCGCCCTCGGAGCGCGTTTCGCGCTTATGCTCCTCGGCGAACGACCAGGCCTCGGCACACCCGACAGCCTCGGCGCCTACTTCACCGCCCGCCCCGCGCCCGAACGCACCGACGCCGACCGCAACTGCGTTTCCAACATCCGCCCGGAAGGGCTTCCGCCCGCCCAAGCCGCCGCCAAGCTCGCCTGGCTCCTCCGCGAATCATCCCGCACCGGCCTCTCCGGCGTGGCACTCAAGGACGACCAGCCCGCCGCGCTCCCCTCCCACGCCCGCTCCGTCTCATGAGCTACGCCGTTACCCTCGGGAAAACCCGCCACGCGTTCGCATCCCTCCGCGAACTCATGGCCAAGGCCACACCTCGGCGCTCCGGCGACGAACTCGCCGGCCTCGCCGCCAGATCCTCCGAAGAGCGCGTCGCCGCCCAGCTCTGCCTCGCGGACGTGCCGCTCGCGGATTTCCTCAAGTATCCGCTTATTCCTTACGAAATCGACGAGGTCACGCGCCTCATCGTCGACACGCACGACCGCGCCGCTTTTGCCCCCGTCGCCGGCCTCACCGTAGGCCAGTTCCGCGATTGGCTCCTCCGCTACGAGACCGACGCCGCCGCGCTCGCCGCCCTCGCGCCCGGCCTCACGCCCGAGATGGCCGCCGCCGTCTCCAAGCTCATGGGCAACCAGGACCTCATCCTCGTCGCCTCGAAGATCCGCGTCGTCACCCGCTTTCGCAACACCCTCGGGCAGCCCGGCCGGCTCTCCGTTCGCCTCCAGCCCAACCACCCGACCGACGACCCGCACGGCATCGCCGCCTCCACGCTCGACGGCCTGCTCTACGGCTGCGGCGACGCCGTCATCGGCATCAACCCCGCCACCGACAGCGTCCCCGCCGTCGAGACGCTCCTCCGCCTGCTCGACGAGTTGATCCGCCGCTACGAGATCCCCACTCAGTCCTGCGTCCTCGCGCACGTCACCACGACGCTCCGCTGCATCGAACGCGGCGCGCCCGTGGACCTCGTTTTTCAATCCATCACCGGCACCGAGGCGGCGAACCGTTCCTTCGGCATCGACCTCGCCCTCCTCCGCGAGGCCCGCGACGCAGCCCTCGCGCTGAAACGCGGCACCATCGGCGACAACGTCACCTACTTCGAGACCGGCCAGGGCGCCGCGCTCTCCGCCGGCGCGCATCACGGGCTCGACCAGCAAACCTGCGAAGCCCGCGCCTACGCCGTCGCCCGCACCTTCAAGCCTCTGCTCGTGAACACCGTGGTCGGCTTCATCGGCCCCGAGTATCTCTACGACGGCAAACAGATCATCCGCGCCGGCCTGGAAGACCATTTCTGCGGCAAGCTCCTCGGCCTGCCGATGGGCGTGGACGTCTGCTACACCAACCACGCCGAGGCCGACCAAGACGACATGGACACCCTGCTCACGCTCCTCGGCGTGGCCGGTTGCAACTTCATCATGGGCGTTCCCGGCGCCGACGACATCATGCTCGGCTATCAATCCACGAGCTTCC
>CBIHRE010000798.1:0-1923 GCA_966212385.1 uncultured Akkermansia sp.
TACGGCGGCGGCGACTGGCACTCCCTCTTCTTCGGCGACCTCCTCATCTTCGCCCGCAGCGGCGTCGCCGGCTCCGACGGCGTAGTGGTCTATCGACTACAGTATAACAACTTCGACGACCCCGCCGCCCGCTCCATCACCCCGCACTTCGTCGGCTCCATGCCCGCCGGCTTCCACGGCTACTGGCCAAACCTCTTCAGCGACGGCACCGGCCTCTATGTCGTCGGCTCGACCACCAACATCCTCGACGTCGCCGACATCACGCAAACCACCCACCCCGCCCTCGACGGCTCCATCCGCCTCTCCGCCAGCCTCACGGTCCCGAATTTCTCCAACGCCTCCTATCCCACCTACCAGGACCAGTTCGCTTTCATCCACAACCGCAAGATCGACATGACCCGCCTCATCGCGGGCGACGCCAACCCCATCACGCTCACGCTCGACGAGGTCGCCACCGGCGTGAACACGTCGCAAATGTCGCTCGTCCTCGGCAACCTCTGGCTCACCGGCGGCTACCCCATCCAGGGCTTCAACCAAGGCATGGGCGTCTGGGTCCACCAACAAGCTCCCGACACCGCCCGCCCCCGCGTCGCCTTCCACATCCCGCAGGCCAACCGCGCCAACTACCCGCGCCACGCCCCCCTCAGCTTCCTCATCCACGAGCACCCCCGCCGCGGCGGCCCGCGCAACGGCGTCGACTTCCTCGTCCGCCCCGTCACCCCGGGCGTCGGCGGCGCGCCCGACACCCTCGGCGCCGCCGTCGCCGGATTCCTGATACACGACTTCTCCGGCAACCTCACCTTCACCCCCGACGTGGGCCTCGCCGCCGACACCACCTACCAGGTCGACTTCCCCGCCTCCGACAACGGCACCCCCGCCAACCTCGACGACGACATCGGCTTCTCCGACACCGCCGGCAACCTCATCGAGCCCTATTCCTTCCGCTTCTCCACCGGCGGCGGCGTCAACTCCGCCCCGCCCCCCGCATTCTCCGGACTCGTCGCCTCCACCTACCAGCCCGCCCCGGGCGGCAACGTCACCGTCACCGCCTCCGCCACCCCCGGCACGCCCGGCGACACCCTCGAATACCGCTTCAACTTCGACGGCACCTGGTCCGACTGGAGCAACTCGCCCACCGCGCAACACAGCTACTCCAGCGCCGGCCGCCCCCGCGTCCTCGTCCAGATCCGCGACTCCCGCGGCGCCATCGTCACCGACTCCGTCCGCCTCCTCGTCATCACCCCGCCCGCCGCCACCCCGCCCACCCAACGCGGAACCCTCGCCATCGGCGACGACCCCGCCGGCCGCCGCCTCTGGACCGTCAACCCCGACGCCCACACCGTCTCCGTCCTCGACCCCGTCACCGGCGAAAAACTCGCCGAGCACTCCACGGGCCCGAACTCCAATCCCCGCAACATCGCCCGCGACGCCCTCGGCCGCTACTGGGTCACCTGCCACACGAGCGATCAGCTCCGCGTCTTCAACCCCGACGGCACCACCGCCCACACCCTCGCGCTCCCCTACGGCTCCGCCCCCTTCGGCGTCGCCCCCTCGCCCGACGGCCAGTCCCTCTTCGTCACCCTCCACGGCTCCGCCCGGCTACACCGCTACTCCGCCGCCAACCCCGCCGCCGCGCCCGCCACCATCGCCACGCCCTTCCCCACACCGCGCGCGATCGCCGTCACCGGCAACGGCGCCCGCGTCCTCGTAACCCGCTTCATCTCCCCCGAGCTCGAGGCCGAGGTCGGCGACTTCACCTTCACCACCTCACCGTCGCCCACGCTCACCCTCACCCGCGTCATCCGCCTCGAATCCGCCAACACCCTCGACGGCGGCGACCGCGCCGCCGGCGTCCCCAACTACCTCTCCGCCATCGCCATCTCCCCCGAGGGCGCCCGCGCCGCCGTCGCGTCCAAGCAGGAC
>CBIHRE010000799.1:0-1918 GCA_966212385.1 uncultured Akkermansia sp.
GTCGGCATCCTCTGCCATTTCACCATCATGCCCTTCGTCGGTTTCGCGCTCACGAAAGTCTTCTCTTTCGAACCCGAGATCGCAGCTGGCATCATCCTCATCGGCTCCTGCTCCAGCGGCCTGGCGTCCAACGTCATGGCCTACATCGCCCGCGCCAATCTCGGTCTCTCCGTCACGGTCACGGCCATCACCACGCTGCTCGCGCCCTTGCTCACCCCGCTGCTCATGAAGCTCCTCGCCGGCGCCCTCGTGCCCGTGCCGGTCCTCAAGATGATGATGGACATCGTCGAGCACGTGATCGTCCCCATCGGCGCCGCGCTCCTCCACGATTACCTCAAGCACGCCTCGCCCGCGGGCCGTCGTCGGGTCTTCACGCTCGCGGGCCTGTCCGCCGCCTGGCTCGCCTTCATCGCTTTCGGCGGCTGGGGCGTTCTCGAGGCCGCGCTACCGCCGCCGGCGCTGAAGACCGTGGGCGTCATCGGCTTCTTCCTCGCCGCCATCGTCGCCGGCGTCGTCTACCACCTGCTGGTGACCCGCGTGCCCCGCGTGGAAAAGGCGATGCCCGCGCTCTCCATGGCGGGCATCATTTACTTCACCACGGTCACCACCGCCGCGGGCCGCGACAACCTGTTGAAGATCGGCGCGCTGCTCTTCGTCGCCTCCGTCATCCACAACGCCGCAGGCTACTTTTTCGGCTACTGGCTCAGCCGCGCCTCGGGGCTCGACAAGAACTCCTCGCGCTCGGTCGCCTTCGAGGTCGGCCTCCAAAACGGCGGCATGGCTTCCGGCCTCGCCAACGGCATGGGCAAGATCGGCACCGTCGGCCTCGCCCCCGCCATCTTCAGCCCGTGGATGAACATCTCCGGCTCCATCCTCGCGAATTATTGGGGCAAGCGTCCTGCCAAAGACACCGCTCCGTCGTCCTGAAGACCATGAGTCTGATCCGCCTGCTTGGCTCCGCCGCTCTTCTCGTCGCGTTCGGCGGCGGCTTATCCGCATCCGCCGCCGATCCGCTCGCGCAGGGCTTCGCCACGCCCCCGGCCGACACCCGTCCGCTCACTTTCTGGAACTGGATGAACGGCAACGTCAGCCGCCAGGGCATCACGCTGGACCTCGAGGCGATGCAACGAGTGGGCGTGGGCGGCGTATTGATGTTCGACGGCAGCGATTACCTGCCCGCCGGCCCCGCCGCCTATCTCGGCGAACACTGGCGCGAGCTGATGACCCACGCGATCAAGGAGGGCAACCGCCTCGGCATCGACATGGGCATGCACAACGCCCCCGGCTGGTCCAGCAGCGGCGGGCCCTGGGTGACTCCCGAGTTGTCCATGCAACAACTCGTATGGACCGAGACCGCCATCGCGAAAGGCGGACGCGTCGAGCTCGACCTCGCCCGCCCGCCGGCCAACGAGGGCTACTACCGCGACGCCTTCGTCATCGCCTTCCCCTCCCTCGCCGCCGAACGCGTGCCCTACGCCGAGGCGCTCTCGCGTGTCAGCGTCGACGGCAAGGTGCTTGCCCCCGCCGTCCTTAGCGACGGCTCTTTCGCGTCCACGGTGAAGGTGTCCCCCGACGCGCCCCTGCTTTTCGAATTCGCCGAGCCGGTCGAGCTCTGCGGCCTCACCGTCCTGCCCGCGCTCAAGGCCCGCTTCCCGCGCTTGCAGGTCGAAGCGTCCGCCGACGGCGTCACTTTCGCGCCGCTCTGCACCGTTTCCTCGCCGGGCCGCCACGGCCCCATCGCGCCCGGCGCGCGCGCCTTCGCGCCGACGCTCGCCCGCCAGGTGCGCGTCACCGCCTCGGGCGAAGGCGAGATCGGGGATCTCGTTTTCCACCGCACGCCGCGCATCGCCGACTGGGTGACCAAGGCCAACTTTGATTATCGCGTCGTCGGCCAGCTCGCCTTGCCCGCCGCCGGCCC
>CBIHRE010000800.1:0-1905 GCA_966212385.1 uncultured Akkermansia sp.
AAATTCCCCGGACGCGAGGATTACGCCGCGTGGAGGCGCGGCCGGATGGGATCAACCGGAGACTTTGCTCTCCGGCATGCTCGGGACTGGCTCAGGCCGCGCGCGGCGGCTCGGTCGGCGGAGCGGGGCGCGCGCAGGCGTCGGGCCAAAAGTTTTCCTTCGGCCAACTAGGCGCGGGCAAAACCTGGAAAACGAAAAGGTGTTCGGGCGCGGGCGCGATCGGCGCCTTGGCCTTGGCGACGGCATCGGCGGGCGTCTTGTCCCCGGCGTCGTGGTCGATGTCGGAGAGCGTGCGGGCTTCGGCCACCACTTTGCAGAGGCCGCAGAGATTCTCCGGCGTGAAGGTGAGTCGGACCGCCTCGTTTAGCGGCATGGTGCGGCTGTAGGTCGCGATCATGCGCCCCCAGGCGAAGCCCTGCAGCAGGTCCCACTGCGCGCCGCTGGCGAGCAGCCAGGCGAAAAGGATGGAGACGGTGAAAAACCGGCGCATGGGCGACGCGCACCCAAGGCCGCGAGGCGCCGGGCTGGCAAGCGCGGACTCGCGGTCGCGTTTCCCTGTGAAATTGGGCTGGGCAAGCGCTGGGGAAGCTGGGATTCCCTCAGGCGCTTTTCGCAAACCTACGCACCCCTGCATTTATGGCCCTTTGGGAATATAAAGTGATCACCAGCGGCAAAGGCGGTTTCGCCTCCGCCACCATGCTCGAGAGCTTTTTGAATCAGCTCGGCAAGGACGAGTGGGAGATCATCGACTTTCGCACCGATCCGACCAATTCGCTCGTTTTCAACGGGCTCGCCCGCCGCCCGACGCAACGCGAGTGGACGCTGGAGGCGGCGGTGGCCGCCGCCGCCAAGGCCGAGGCCGACAAGCTTCGCGCCGAGTTGATGCAAAAACAGCACGCCGGCGACGCCAGCGCCTCCGCCGACGCGCCCGCGGGCTCCACCGCCGGCGACAAGGCGGCCGGCCCCGACAGCCTGCGCCAGCTTCGCGACACCGACCGCGACAGCGATCCCGAGGCGCTCGCCGAGGAGGCCTCGCAAGGCGACAACTGGGACAACCTCGACAACTACGAGGACGATCTCCCGACCTTCTTCGACGCGATCAAGCCGCACCTCCGCAAGAACCAGAACGCCCCCGGCCAGTCCGTGGCGCTCAACTACCTCGCGAAGCGCTGGGAGCAGCCCGAGGCCGACCTCAACGGCGCCTTGATCGAGTGCGGCTTCGTCATCCCGGAAAACGACACCGACGCGCCCGTCTACGTCGAATACGAGGGCGATCTCTACTGGGTGGAGAAGAACAACCGCGGCCAATTCTTCCTGAACACGCGCGAAAAGCCGCGCCCGAAGTTCCGCATCGCGCAGGGCAAGCCGCTCGATCCCTCCGATCCCGCCTACGTGGCGCTGGCCGAGGAACAGGCCGCGCTCGAGGCCGAGCGCGCCAAGCGCGCCGCCGAGCAGGCCGCCCGCGAGGCCGAGGCCGCGGCCCGCCGCGCCGAGCGCGATGCGCAGCGTCAGGCCGCCGAGCAGGCTCGCCGCGAACAGCAAGCCGCCGCCCAAGCCGCCCGCGAGGCGGCGCGGGCCGCGGCGGCGGCCAACGCCGCCGCGAATGCGAACGGCGTCGAGGACGAGGCCGCTCCCGATTCCGCTCCCGCGGTCGACGCGTCCTCCGCTCCCGCCGAGGGCGCCGCCGCCCCCGCGTCCGCGGCTCCCGTCACCCCGGGCGTGCTGCCCGAGGGCACCGGGTTGCTCGACGCGATCCGTCCGCAGATGCGCCGCAATCGCCGCGGACCCGGCTACTCCGGTTCCAGCGCGTATCTGGCCAAGTATTTCAAAGTCGAGGAGCCCGTCCTGCGCGCGGCGCTCGCCGGGCTCGGCCTCGTGCCGCCGGCCACCCGCGACGAGAAGGCC
>CBIHRE010000801.1:0-1900 GCA_966212385.1 uncultured Akkermansia sp.
CGCGCTCGTCCCGCCTGGCTTACAAGCACCGCGCCGCGTGCAACGCCGCGCCGACGATACCCGCCTCGTTCAAAAACTCGGCCGGCACGATAGGGGAACGAATCTTCAAATGCGGAAACCACTTCGCGTGATCCGCGCTGATCCCACCGCCCGCGATGATCAGCTCCGGCCAGACCAAAAACTCCAGCTCGCGCAGGTATTCGCCCACCTCCGCGGCCCAGGCCGGGTAGTCGAGCCTGCGACGCTCCTTGGCCGCGGCCGAGACGAAGCGCTCCCACGACTCCCCGTTCTTCTTCAGATGTCCGAATTCGGAATTTGGATACAAGATCCCGTCCACGAAGAGCGCCGAGCCCACGCCGGTGCCGAAGGTCAGCAACAGCACCGCGCCCTTCACGTCCCGGCCCGCGCCAAAGGCCACCTCGGCCAGCCCCGCCGCGTCGGCGTCGTTCACCAGACCGACCTCGGCGCCCACCGCGCGTTCGAACTCCGCCGCGGTGTCGAGCCCGATGAAATCCGGATGCAGATTCGCCGAGGTGCGCACCCACCCTCCCTGCACCACCCCCGGAAAGCCGACGCCGACCGGCCCCTTCCACTCGAAATGCGCCGCCATGCGCGCGATCGCCGCGCCCATCTCCGCCGGAGTAAGCCGCGCCGGGGTTTCTATCCGATGCCGCTCCGCTAGAAGACGGCCGGTTTTGGTATCCACGGGCGCGCCCTTGAGCGAAGAGCCGCCGATATCGACGCCGAGAACTTTCATGGAAAAACGAAAAGACGTCCGCGTCCGTGTTCAGCGCTGACCCTTGCAGCCGCAATCATGGCTGCCGCAGCCGCCCTCGCCATGCCCCGCGCCGCCCTCGTGGGCATGGCCGTGTTCGCACTCTCCCTGAGTCGCCTCGCGCACCGCGATCACCTCGACCTCGAACTCGAGATCCACGCCCGCCAGCGGATGATTCGCGTCGAGCAAGAGCTCTTCGCCCTCCACGCCCACCACCGTGACGATCGGCGCATAGGCGTCGTTGCCCGCACGGAACTGGTCGCCGGGCTTCACCTCGCCCTCGATCGGCAGCAGCGCGCGCAACACGCGTTGCACCTGCGACTCGTCACGCTCGCCGTAGGCCTTGGCCGCCGGCACGCCGATCACCGCCTTGGTGCCCGCCGTCAGCCCGCGCAATCCCGCCTCGAGCCCTTCCACGATCTGCCCCGCGCCCTCGAGAAAGGAGATCGGATCGCCCCCGAGAGAGGCGTCGATGACCTGCCCCCGCGGATCGCGCAGCGTCTAGTGAAAGGTGACGACATTTCGGCTCATAAAGACGCCAAGGCATCACAGCCGCCCCGGCCCGCCAAGCGCCGACTCCGGCCGCTTTTTTCCGGTCCCGCGAAAAAAATCCGCTCCGCCTGTTAATGGTCGGGGCTCTTCCGGCGACTCAGTGCTCGTCCGGGCAATTTCGCCCGGCGCATCCAATCCAAACCCAACCCATCCGCCCGTCATGAATCGCAATCGCCTCGCCCTCGCCGCCGCCCTCGCCGGTCTGCTCTCCTCCTCCCAACTCCGCGCCGAAGGCGCCGCCTCCACCCCCGCCACCGAAAAGCCCGCCGCCGAGAAACACGGTTGCTCCGGCAAGGAAGGCTGCTCCGGCAAAGACAAGGAAAAGGCCTCCTGCTCCGGAAAATCCGGCTGCTCCGCCAAAGACAAGGCAACCGACAAGGAGAAGGCTTCCTGCTCGGGCAAGTCCGGCTGCTCCGCGAAGGACAAGCCCGCCGACAAAGAAAAGGCGTCCTGCTCCGGCAAGGACGGCTGCGGCGCCAAGGACAAGCCCAAGGCCTGATCATTCTCTCCATTTCCATCCCGGCGGGGGGGGGGGGGGGGGGGCGCGCCCCCCCCCCGACCCCCCGGGCGCGG
>CBIHRE010000802.1:0-1899 GCA_966212385.1 uncultured Akkermansia sp.
CGCCCTCGATTTCGTCCCGTGGTTCGTCTTTTGGGAGCTGAGCCTCGTCCCCGCGTTCTTCCTTATCAAACTCTGGGGTGGGCCCGGGGCCGCGCGCGCCGCCTACCAGTTCGTCCTCTACACCATCGGCGGCAGCGCCTTCATGCTGCTCGGTTTCGCCGCCCTCTACGCCGCCACCGGCACTTTTGATTTCGTCGAACTCGCCGCCATCGCCCGCGACGGCGCGCTCGCCGCCAAGCTCGGCGCCGTCGGCGGACTCTGGCCGCGCCTCGTCTTCCTCGGCGTGCTCCTCGGCCTCGCGGTCAAGGTCCCGCTCTTCCCCTTCCACACCTGGCTGCCCTCGACCTACGCCGAGGCCCCGACCGGCGCCTCGATGTTCCTCACCGGCGTGATGTCGAAAATGGGCGTCTACGGTTTCCTTCGCCTGCTCTGGCCGCTCTTCCCCGCCGAGCTCCACACCTGCGCGACGCCGCTCCTCTGGCTCGCCCTCGGCGGCGGCGTCCTCGGCGCCTACGCCGCGCTCCGCCAGACCGACCTCAAGCGCATGGTCGCCTACTCCTCGATCAACCACCTGAGCTACTGCCTCCTAGCGCTCTTCGCCGTCGCCGCCTCCGGCCCGATCAATCCCGCCGCCACCACCGCCGCGCTCAGCGGCGCGATCCTCCAACTCTTCAACCACGGCCTCTCCGCCGCCGCGCTCTTCTACTGCGTCGGCGTCTTGGAAACCCGCTCCGGCGGCGCCCGCGGTCTCGCCGACTTTGGTGGCGTGCGCGGCGCGGCCCCGATCTTCGCCGCGCTCTGCGGCGTGGCGATGTTCTCCTCGCTCGGCCTGCCCGGCCTCAACGGCTTCGTCGGCGAGTTCCTGATCTTCCGCGGCGTCTTCGGTCTCGCTCCCTGGGCCGCCTCGGCCGCCGCGCTCGGCCTCCTAGCGACCGCGCTCTTCCTGCTCACCTTCTGGCAACGCGTCTTCCACGGCCCCGCCGCCGGCGCAACCCTGGGCAAGTCCTTCCGCGACCTCGACGCCGCCGAACTCGGCACGCTCGCCCCGCGTCGTCGTCCTCATGTTCTTCCTCGGCCTCGCCCCGCAACTACTGGCCGGCCTCGTCAATCCCCTCGTCACCGCCTGGGCGGCCTCCCTGCCATGAATCATTGGCCGCAAAAATTCACAAAAAATCAGTCTGCGAATGATGCCCTCGAGGCGCCTATAGGCGCGCGGGAGAGCTTCACCGGCACGCTAACGCCCTTTGCGTCTTTTTGCGGCCATCCTCCGATTCCGACACGATGAACGCGCTCCCCTGCACGATCTACACGGCCTTCATCGGCGCCCTGCTTTGCCTCCTCGTGGGCGAACGCTCCGCCCGCGCCGCGCGGGTCGTCGCGCTGCTCAGCGCCGCCACCCTCCTCGGCCTCGCGCTCTGCGCCGCCGCGCGCTTCACGCCCGCCGCCTCGCTCGCGACACTGGTCGACGCTCCCTGGATTCCCGGCCTCGGCATCCGCTACCACCTCGCCGCCGACGGCATCAGCCTGGCGCTCGTCGTCCTTACCGGCCTCGCCGCCACCGCCGGCGTGCTCTTCTCCTGGAACATCAAGGAACGCGTCGGCGAATTCTTCGCGCTCTACCTCGCCCTTATCGGCGGCGTCTGCGGCGTGTTCCTCAGCGCCGACGCCTTCCTCTTCTTCGTCTTCTACGAAATCGCGATCGTCCCGAAATACTTCCTCATCGCGAAATGGGGCTCCACCAATCGCGAGTATGGCGCGATGAAGCTCGTGCTCTACTCCTTCGCCGGCAGCTCGCTCGTCCTCGGCGGCCTGCTCTGGACCTGGGCCGCGGGCGACGCCTCGGGCTACGGCCTCGCCGAGCTCACCACCCCCGCCACGAAGCTCCCCCCACGCGCGCAA
>CBIHRE010000803.1:0-1898 GCA_966212385.1 uncultured Akkermansia sp.
AACATTTCTCCCGTTCTCCTGCCATGGCATGCGCGGTCATTGCTATGATCGGCACGTCGCTTTTCAAATCGTTGCGAATAAGTTGGGTAGCGGTGTAGCCATCCATTTCAGGCATTTGAATATCCATGAGGACCAAATCAAAAGCTTTTGTCTGGATGACGTTCAATGCTTCTTTTCCACAATCAACTTCTGTCGCCTGATGTCCCATTTGACGAAGGATCAATCCCATCAAATGGCGAGTATCATTATTATCATCCACAACTAAAATTTTGGATCCTGCCCCCTGGGCTTCTGGTGCAGTTGGTTTTTGAGTCCGTGCCTGCTGCTCACGCAAGGAATTGCGACTGCTGAATTCCAAAGGAAGAACGCACCAGAAAGTGGAACCATGCCCTCGTGCGCTCTCAAAACCAATTTTACCACCCATCATCGATACAAGACGTTTCGTGATCGCAAGCCCAAGCCCCGTCCCGCCGAACTTTCGGTTCATTCCGGAATCGATTTGACTGAACTTTTCAAAAATACGGTGGTGGGATTCGCTCGGAATCCCGATCCCCGTATCGGAGACGCGGAAGCGCAGCGTGTCCCCGGCGCGCGTCACCGCGAGGTCGATGCGCCCGCTCTCGGTGAACTTGGCCGCGTTGCTGAGCAGGTTGATCAGGCATTGCCGCAGCTTGGTCACGTCGGTGAAGGCCTGGCCCGCATCCTCCGCGATGGCGAGGTGCAGGCTGTTGGCCTTCTTGGCGACGAGCCCCTCGACGGTCGCGGCCACCTCGCGGACGACCTCCGCCACGTCGACGGTCTCGGCGTAGATCTCGACGCGCTCGGCCTCGATCTTCGAGATGTCGAGCACGTCGTTGATCACCCCGAGCAGGTGCCGGGCATTCGCCTCGATCTTGCGCATGTCGGCGATCAGCGTGGCCTCGCCGAGATCCTCCAGCTCCTCCTGGATCATCTCGGAATAGCCGATCACCGCGGAGAGCGGCGTGCGCAGCTCGTGGCTCATGTTGGCCAGGAACTGGCTCTTGGCGCGGTTCGCCTCCTCGGCGGCCTCGCGGGCGGCGAGGATCGCGGCCTCCGCCTCCTTGGCCTCGGTGACGTCGGTGTGGGTGCCGACCCATTCGCGCAGGCGTCCATCCTCCTCCATGATCGGCACCGCGCACACCGCCATCGCCCGGTAGCTGCCGTCGGCCCGGCGCAGGCGGTGCTCGACCTCGTAGGGGCTGCGCGACGCGAGGGCCCGCGTCCAGGCCGCGCGCGTCGCCTCGCGGTCGTCGGGGTGGACGGCGTCGAGGAAGCCGAACTCGGCATAGGCCGCCTCGTCCTGGCCGGTGAAGCGCGTCCAGCCGCGCTGGCGCGGGTGCAGGCGGCCGTCGGGCGCCGCCGTCCAGACGATGGCGGCGCTGGCCTCGATCAGCGAGCGGAAGCGCTCCTCGCTGTGGCGCGTGCGCGCCTCGGCCAAGCGCCGCACGGTCTCGTCCAGCACCACGAGGCCGACGCCCTCCACCGCCCGGCCCGCGTCGGCCGAGGCGCGCAGGGGGTAGAAGCTCATCGAGAAGTGGCGCACGCCGCCCGGCGCGCTCGGCGTCGGCACGGCCACCGGCACGTCCGGGGTCACGAGGCCCGATTCCAGCGCGGCCGCGAGCTTCGGGGCGAGCTGGTCGCGCAGCGTCGGCAGCATCGCCCAGATCGGCGCACCGAGATCGGCCCCGAAGCCGCGCTCGCTCATCACGGCGAGCGCCCGGTTCATGTGGCGGATCTTGAGGTCGCGGTCGAGGAAGCCGAGGCCGACGGGCGCGTTGGCGAGCACGCCGTCGAGCAGCGCCGACATGCGCAGCGATTCCCGGCGCCGCACCAGGGCGAGGCGGGCGAGGAGCGCGATGGCGGCGAGCGCGCAGAGG
>CBIHRE010000804.1:0-1894 GCA_966212385.1 uncultured Akkermansia sp.
CATGCCCACCTCGCCGTGGAACGAGGAGATCATCGAGACCGTCGTCGCCGCCTCGCGCGAAGTCGCCCGCCCGCTCGTCACCTCGGCCGCCACGACCGTCATCGGCTTCCTTCCGATCTTCGCCCTCACCGACCAGGCCGGACGCCTCTTCATCCCGCTCGCGCTTACCAAAACCCTCGCGATCAGCGGCGCCGTGCTCGTCGGCGTTTTCCTCGTCCCCGCGCTCTGCCGCCTCCTGCTCCCGCCTTGGCAGGTGCGCAAGACTCCACTCCTGCTCATCGCCGGCCTCTTCGCCGGCCTCACCTTCGGCTGGTTCATCCGCGACGGCTACGTCTTCCCGATGGACCATGGCCGCTGGGCGCTGACGATCCCCGGCTGGCTCTTCGCCCCCGCGCTCGCCGCCCTCGTCGGCTCCGCTGTCTGGCGCCTCGGTCGCGAGAAACTCGTCGAATACGAGGACAACCCGACCAGCCGCGCCATCCACGTCGCCTACGACTGGGCCTACACGCGCATCCAGCGCCACAAGGTCGTCTTCGCCGCAGTCCTCCTCGTCCTGGCCGGCGGCGGCTACCTCCTCGGCCTCGGCTGGCCGCGCCTCAGCGCGCCGCTCCGCGCCGCGATCTCCGCCGCCGGCGGCGACCTGCGCACGACCCACCTCGACGCCGCCATGACGCGCTGGTTCCCCGGCATCGGCTCCAGCTTCCTCCCGCCGCTCGACGAAGGCAGCCTGCTCTTCATGCCCTCCGTGCCCGCCACCGCCGGACTCGGCGAAACGCAGCGCGTGATGGCCATCCAGAACAAAGGCATCGCCTCCGTGCCCGAGGTCGCCGGCGTGATGGGCAAGCTCGGCCGCGCCGAGACCGCCCTCGACCCCGCGCCCATCGGCATGATCGAGACCGTCGTGGTCTTGAAACCTTACAAAGACTGGCCCGTGCAGGAAATGAACCGTCCCGACGGCACGACCGAGCGCCGCCCTCGCACGCTCGCCGAGGTCCGCGCCAGCCTCTCCGCCGCCACCGACCTGCCCGGCGTCGCGCCGAGCTGGCTCCAGCCCATCGAGACGCGCGTCGTCATGCTCTCCACCGGCATCCGCAGCCTCATGGCGCTCCAAGTCCTCGGTGACGATGCGGCCGCGCTCGAACGCTTCGCCGAAAAAGCCGAGAAACTCATCCAGGCCACGCCCGGCGCCGCCGACGCTCAGATGCAGCGCGAGGGCGGCAAGCCCTACGCCGAGATCCGCCTCGATCCCGAAAAGCTAGCGCGCTTCGGCTTCACGCAGGAGATGGTCCTCGAAGCCGTCGAGACCGCCTACGGCGGCATGCCCGTCACCTTCTCCGTAGAGGGCGCGCTGCGTTACCCGGTTCGCATCCGCTACCTCCGCGAGCGCCGCGACGATCCCGACGAATTGCTCGGCCTCCAGGTCGGCATGACCGGCGAACACGGCGCCGTGCCGCTCTCCAGCCTGCTCGCCGCGCCGACCGTCTACATGCTCGCCCTCCCCCGCCCCGCCGCCGAGGTGCTCGCCACGCTACCGCTTACGCAACAGCGCAACTTCGTCGTCCTCGACGAACACCGCGCCGAGTTGACCATCCCCGCCGGCGAGAAATTGCCCGCCTCGCTCGGCGCGCACGTCGTAGCGGAGCGCCCCAGCGAGCTCGGACTCACCTACGTCATCGGCCCGATGGCGATCCGCAGCGAAGGCGGAAAACGCATCCAATACGTGATGTTCAACGCCGCGCCCGGCGCCTCCGAAGTCGAGATCGTGCGCGCCGCCGACGAGCGCCTGCGCGCCGCGATTTCGGCCGGCAAACTCACGCTGCCCGCCGGCGCCACCGACCGCTTGGTCGGCCGCTACGAGCAAAACCTGAAGGCCGACCGCACGCTCGGCTGGGTG
>CBIHRE010000805.1:0-1894 GCA_966212385.1 uncultured Akkermansia sp.
CCGGGCGGGGGGCGCGGCGGGAGCGGCGCGCCGGGATGGGCGGGGTTGTGGGCGGGTGGGGGGGGGGGCGGCTGGGGGGCGAGGGGTTGGTGGGCGCGGGGGGCGTCGGGCGGGAGCGCGTCAGTCGAGGCCGGGCCGGCGGAGGCGTGGTCGGCAGCGCGCGCGGAGGTCGCGGCGGCGAGCGCGGCTCCGAGCAGAAGGGGGCGTATAGGTCCGATGGGACGCATGGGCCTAGGGTGTGGCGGCGGGCTCGGCGGGGGCGTCCGCGTGCGGGCGGCCCAGGTTGGCGGCGAGGGCGCGGCGGAGAGCTTCGGGCATGTCGGCGGTCGGGGTGACGCCGACAGGGGGCGGGTTGTGGTAGCCGTGGCAGGCGGTGCAGGAATCGGTGACGCCTCCGGAGGGGCCATGGCAGGCGGCGCAGGTGTTTTTCGTGGGCAGAATGATGTCGGAGGTGGCGCTGCTACGGGTGGCGGCGTGGCAGACCTGGCAGCTCACCTGGGTGTGGCGGGAGTGGTCGAAGCGCGCCCGCGGGAGCCAGATGGTGGGGACTTTGACCGGGGCGATGCGCGGGGCGGCTCCGGCGGGGGCGGCCTCGACTTGGTGGCAAAAGTTGCAGGAATCGCGGCCGGCGGGTGCGGCGGGATCGCCGAAGAAAACTTTGCGCTCGAGGGCCTCACCGCTCGGGTGGAGTTTTTTCACGGCGGCGAGCTTTTCCTCCACATGGCGGCGGAGCGGCTCGCCGGAGAGGCCTAGGCGGCGGACGGCGTCGTCGGTGTAGGCGGAGGGGAGGGCGCGGAGGAAGGCGCGGGCGTTTTCGGAGGAGCCGTGCGGGACGACGACGGTCGGCGTGGCGGGGTCGATGGGGAGTCCGTGGCAGGATCGGCAGTGCCGGTCGAAGCTCACGGGCTGCATGAGTTTGCCGGAAGGGTCGGGTTTGTGGCAGGAGCGGCAATCGAGGGGCTGGCCGTCGATCAAGGGGATGTTGTCGCCGGCGAGGTGGAGGGCGTGGTTGAAGGCGAGCGAGTCGGGGTCTTTGGCGCCGGTGGCGTGGATGCGAAATTCGGGGTGATCGCCGGCGAAGGAGGTGATGCGGTCGGTGAAACCCTCCTCGGGGTGCGGCACGACAAAGGCGGTGCGGTCCGCGGGAATTTTCTTCTCGAAGAGCTCCGGCGGGAGCTGGTGGGCGAGGAGGCGCGCGGCCGTCATCTGCGCGGAGTCGCCGTGGCAGGCGACGCAGGCGACGGGGCTCACGTCGAGGAGGCTGTGTTTGGCGCCTTGGTGCTCGAGGTGGCAGACGGAACAGGACATCTCGCGCTCGATGTTGGCCTGATGGAAGGAATGCGGGCGGTGGCAGGCCTGGCAGGCGGCGTCCATGGGGCCGAAGTCGCGCGGATTCGCGGCCACGAGTTTCGCGGGAGCCAGCGCGCCGCCGCGGGTGGAGGTGGCGAGGGCGGTGGCGGCCCAGCCGGAGGGGTCTTGGTGTGCGGCGGGGTGGCAATGGGCGCAGCCCTGGGCATCGACCTCGCCGGCGGCGCCGGGGACTTCGGTGATGGCGAAGGCGGTGCTCGCATGGGCGGGGGTGAGGGCGCCGGGACTGATGAGCTGGCCGCGCCAGGGACCGGCGACGGCGAGGAGAATGAGTCCCATGCACGCGGCGAGGACGGCGCGGACGAGAAGCCCTCGCCGGGAACGCAGGCTGCGGACGGGGCGACAGCCGGGCGTGACGCGGCAGCAGGTGCCGTCGGGACCGGGGCCGTCGGGGCAGGCGCCGCCATCGGAGGCGGGGCGGGTGCATTTCCAGAGGCCCTTGGTCTCGCCTTCGGGGACGACGAGGACGGGCGTGCATTCGGGGCCGGCGCGGCATTCGCCGGAGGGCGAGGGGCCGAGCCGGCAG
>CBIHRE010000806.1:0-1878 GCA_966212385.1 uncultured Akkermansia sp.
CGGTGATCTTCGGCTGGACGGCGGCGGCGCGGACCTGGCGGCCGTCGACGGTGATCTTGTCGGAGGCGGGGTCGATCTTTTGGCCGAGCTCCGCGGGGCGGCCGTTCACGAGCACCTCGCCTTGCGCGATGAGCTGCTCGGCGGCGCGGCGGGAGCAGATGCCGGCGTCGGCGAGGAACTTTTGCAGGCGAACGGTGGTGTCGGGCATGGGCGGAGGAGTTGGCTACATGCGGGGCGGCGACGCAAGCGCGCGGAATCGGGCGGATTTTTGCCTATGCGGTGAGGACAAAAGTAAGGGCTTGCGCGGCCGGGGCGAGGGCGCGACTTATTGGCCTTTATGTCCGCTCCCGCCGCCGCCTCCCAATACAGCAAAGAGAACCCGTTCCCGGCCCGCATCACCGAGAACCGCCTCCTGAACAAGCCCGGCTCCGCCAAGGAAACCCGCCACTTCGTCGTCTCCCTGAAGGGCAGCGATCTCACCTACAAGGCCGGCGACTCGCTCGGTGTTTTCCCGACCAACCGCGCCTCCGAGGTCGGCGAGATCATCGATCGCCTCCACGCGACCGGCGACGAGCTCGTCTCGCCCGCGATGCTGAAGTTGCCCGCGCCCATCACCCTGCGCGAAGCCCTCAGCCATCGCCTCGCCCTTTCCGGTCCGACCTCGAAAATCGTAACCACGCTCTTCAACAAGGCCACCGACGTCGGCGAGAAGGCCAAGCTCGAAGCGCTCCTCAAGCCCGAGGCCAAGGAGCAGCTCACCGGCTTCCTCGACGAGCGCGAATACATCGACCTCCTTGCCGAGTTCCCCTCCGCCCGCCTCACCCCGCAGGAGTTCGTCGACCATCTGCGCAAGTTGATGCCGCGCCTCTACTCGATCGCGTCGTCCTCGAAGCAGCACCCGGGCGAGATCCACCTCACGGTCGCGGTCGTGCGTTACACGACCAACCACCGCGAGCGCCATGGCGTTTGCTCCACGTTCATGGCCGACCGCGTCGTCGTGAACGAGACCCCGACGCCCGTCTTCGTCTCCAACTCGCACTTCGGCCCGCCCGAGAACGGCGCCACCGATTGCATCATGGTCGGCCCCGGCACCGGCATCGCGCCCTTCCGCGCTTTCGTGCAGGACCGCGTGGCCTCCGGCGCCACCGGCCGCAACTGGCTCTTCTTCGGCGACCAGAAGCACGCGACCGACTTCCTCTATCAGGAGGAGTGGGAAAAGTATCTCGCCGACGGCAAACTCACCAAGCTCGACCTCGCCTGGTCCCGCGATCAGGGCGTGAAGGTCTACGTGCAAGACAAGATGCGCGCCAACGCCGCCGAGCTCTGGTCCTGGATCAAGGGCGGCGCCGGCTTCTTCGTCTGCGGCGACGCCAAGC
Organism: uncultured Akkermansia sp.; assembly: GCA_966212385.1. Lineage (GTDB taxonomy): Bacteria > Verrucomicrobiota > Verrucomicrobiia > Opitutales > Opitutaceae > IMCC26134_A. The sequence goes on from CBIHRE010000806.1 coordinate 1,377, forward strand.
GCATGGCCAAGGACGTCGACCAGGCCCTCCACGACATCATCGCCGAGCAGGGCGGCATGTCCATCGAGCAGGCCCAGGCTTATGTGAAGGAAATGAAGAAGGATAAGCGCTACCAGCGCGACGTCTACTAAGCCCTTTCCCTCGCAAACGCGTTCACCGCTCGCCTCTCGCCCGCCGCGGGAGGCGTCTTCTTTTTAAGCTCCACGCCTCCGGATCCTTGCTCCTAGCTCCCCGCTCCTCGTTCCCATGACCTTCACCAATCGCACCGCCCTCGTCACCGGCGCCGGCCGCGGCATCGGCAAAGCCATCGCCGAAACGCTCGCCGCCAAGGGCGTCACCGTCATCTGCGTTTCCAAGTCCGCCTCCTCCTGCGGCGCCGTCGCCGACGCCATCGTCGCCTCCGGCGGCAAGGCCAAGGCCCGCGCGGTCGACGTCGCCGACGGCGCGGCCGTGGTCGCCGCCTCCGAGGCCCTGCTCAAGGAATTCGGCACGAGCGACATCC
>CBIHRE010000807.1:0-1825 GCA_966212385.1 uncultured Akkermansia sp.
CGTGGATACCGCCGACCTGGGCGGCGGCGACGATCACGGCGTCGGGTTTTGCCTTCGCGTAGAAGTCGCGGACGGGGGCCTGGTCCGCGAGGTCGAGCTCGCGGCGGGTGCGGAGGACGAGGGACACGCCGGGCTGGGCGGAAAAGCGGCGCACGAGAGCCGAGCCGACCATGCCTTGGTGTCCGGCGATGTGGAGTTTCATGATGAATCGGGGCGGGCGAGGTGGACGCCCCCGGAAACCAAAAGGGAGAAACGCGGATCGCGAGCCGAGGCTTGCTCCGTGTTTCTCCCGTTGCTCCGAGGGCTGGAGGACTCAGCCGAGTTTGGGCAGCTTGGCGATCTGGGCCTCGCGCTCGGCGAGCTTCAGGTCGTGCTCGGTCATGATCTTGACGAGTTCCTTGAAGCGCACCTTCGGCTCCCAACCGAGCTGCTTCTTGGCCTTGGCGGGGTCGCCGATGAGGAGTTCGACCTCGGCGGGGCGCTCGTAACGGGCGTCATACTTCACGTATTTCTCCCAATCGAGACCGAGCAGTCCGAAGCTCTCCTGACAGAACTCGCGGACGGTGTGGAGCTCGTTGGTCGCCACGACGTAGTCGTCGGGTTTGTCCTGCTGGAGCATGAGCCACATCATCTCGACGTATTCCTTGGCGTAGCCCCAGTCGCGCTTGGCGTCGATGTTGCCGAGGTAGAGATAGTCCTGCAGGCCCATCTTGATGCGGGTGGCGGCGCGGGTGATCTTGCGGGTGACGAAGGTCTCGCCGCGGCGCTCGGACTCGTGGTTGAACAGGATGCCGTTCGAAGCGTGGAGGTTGTAGGACTCGCGGTAGTTCACGGTCAGCCAATAGGCGTAGACCTTGGCGCAACCGTAAGGGGAGCGCGGCCAGAAGGGGGTCTTCTCGGTCTGGGGAATCTCCTGCACCTTGCCGAACATCTCGGACGAGGAGGCCTGGTAGAAACGGACCTTGTTCACGAGGCCGGCCTCGCGGATGGCCTCGAGGATGCGAACCGCGCCGACGCCGTCGACGTCGCCGGTGTATTCCGGGATGTCGAAGGAGACGCGGACGTGCGACTGGGCGCCGAGGTTGTAGATCTCGTCCGGCTTGAGGTCGTAGAGGAGCTTCACCATCTGGACCGAGTCCGCGAGGTCGCCGTAGTGGAGGAAGAGGCGGGCCTTGTCGAAGTGCGGATCCTGGTAGATGTGGTCGATGCGCGAGGTGTTAAACGTCGAGGCGCGGCGGACGATGCCATGGACCTCGTAGCCCTTGTTGAGAAGGAGTTCGGCGAGGTAGGAACCGTCTTGGCCGGTGATACCGGTGATGAGCGCTTTTTTCATGATGGTGAAGTCGGCGAGCAGGTTGCGCGGAATCGCAGTCCGATAACAAGCTGCTTATTTTTGCATTTCATGCCTTTTATTGACCAATAAAAGAAGGCGCCGCGACGCTTGCGAAGGGGTGAGGCTCGCGCGAGCGTCGGGCCATGCAGGTCCTGTTAATCGCCGCGCAATCGCTAGATGGATGGATCACCCGCCACGCCTCGGCGGGCGACGCCTTCGCGTCGGAAGCGGACAAAACGCATTTCCGCGCCACGATCCGGGACTGCGACGCCTGCGTGATGGGCCGCGCCACCTACGAGATTTCGAAGGACCGGATGCGCCCGCAGGCCTTTCCCGGACTGCGACGGGTGATCTGGACGCGCCGGCCGGAAGCATTTGCGGCGGAGACGATCCCGGACGTGCTGGAGTTTACCGGAGAAAGCCCTGCGGAAACGGTCGCGCGCTTGCGAGCCGACGGCCGCAAGCGCTGCGCCCTCCTCGGCGGGGGTTCCG
>CBIHRE010000808.1:0-1824 GCA_966212385.1 uncultured Akkermansia sp.
CGCTTAATCCCCGCGGGTGGCTGGATTTAGACTTGGGGTTTCGGGGTGGGCGGGCGCGTCACCGCGCCCGCTGCTTGGATATCGATAAAATTTGAAAGCAACCAGCCACTGGTATCAGCCGATGAGCTTGCTGAGGCGGGTGCGGTAACGCTTGGAGAGCTCGATGTTGGCCTCCATGCCGCCGGGGATGTTCTGGCTGGTGACGAGCGGGAGCTCGTGGCCGTGGGTCTTCAACCAATCGAGGACCTCAAGGGTGAGCAGATTGAGCAGGGTGGCGCCGATGAGCGTGGAGGTGGGGCCGGCGAAGCGGCCGGGAGTGACCTCGGTGATGGCGTCGCCGGTGACGCCGAGGTTGTCGAGCACGTGGTCGGCGATGGCGTGCAGGTTCTTGCCGCCGGGGTGCACGGTCTTCGAGGTCTGGCTCATGTGGAGCGAGGTGAGCGCGATGACGTGCACGCCTTTCTTTTTCGCGTAGAGGGCGACCTCGATGGGGGATGCGTTTTTACCGGAGTTGGAGATGACGACGATGCTTTCGCCGGCCTTGAAATGATAGTGGTTGTCGTAGCGCTCGGCGAGGCGGGTGCCGTAGCCGACGACGTTTTCCGAGAAGCCGTAGCCGGGGTCGATGAGGCCGGTCACGGGCATGAGGCCGCCGGCGCGCCCGATGATCTCGCGTCCGATGAGCTCGGAGTGGCCGCTTCCGAAGGTGTGGAGCACGCCGCCGGCGGCGATGGAGGCGCCGATGACCGGCGCGACGGCGCGGATGACGGGCATGTTTTTCTCGCGGGCTTTCGCGAGCATCTCGGTGGCGGTGGCGTAGTAGGAGTCGGCGAGGGACATCGAAGAAGAATTAACCGCGAATAAACGCGAAGGGACGCGAATTAAATGGATCAGAACAGGATCGTGGCGCTGAGGGAACCGTAGACCTGGCTGTCGTTCTGGCCCTTGAACTCCTTGGTGCGGAAGACCTCGGCGTAGCGGAGTTGCAAATACGGCGTCGAGATGCCCACGCCGGCGTAGAAGTCGCCCACGAAGGGCTCCTTGTCCACGTCGGGGCTGTCCTTGAAGGTGTTTCCGTCGAGGGTGATGTCGCGGGCGACGGCGCGGCCGTCGAAGGCGCCGAAAAGGAAGACGCCGCAGCGCGGGCGTTTGTCGTCGGGGTTGGAGTCGCCGGAGGGGCGGATGAGGTTGCTGCCGAAGTCGGCGGGCAGGCGCCAGCCGGCGCGGAGCTCCGCGCCGGCGTTGGCGTAGGTGAAGACGTTGCCGAGCGAGAAGCCGGCGTGGGGGATGAGGTCGGCGCCCCAGCCCTCGCGCGCGCCTTCGGTGGAGAAACGGTATTTGCGCTCGTAGACGAGGTTCACGCCCGGCTCGTCGTGGATCTGGTTTTTCCAGCCCTTGGCGTGGGCGACGTTGATGATGTCGTGAACCGTGTTCTGGGTTTCCTCGCCGAGGGCGGACGGGCCGACGACACCGGCGTTGATCTCGAAAACGTCGAGGCGGTCGGCGCGGCCGCCGAGGGAATCCGGGTAAAGCACATGGAGCGCGACGCCGCCGTAGAGCCAGGCGGCGTAGGGGCGGTCGTCGGGCTGGTAGGCCGTCGTCTGCGTGTCGACGGGGGTGTAGAGATTCTGGCCGAGGGAGAAGCCGGCCTTGTAGACATGACCGTCGGGCACGAGGCTGCCCAAGCCGCGGGCGAACCAGCGCGCGGGCGCGAGGGTGTCGTCACCGGTGAGGTTGTTGAGATCGCCGGAGAGGTAGGAGATCTTGAAGCCGTTGGTGTAGGCCTGGTCGGTGCCGGCGAAGTATTTGTCGTTCTCAGTGTAG
>CBIHRE010000809.1:0-1814 GCA_966212385.1 uncultured Akkermansia sp.
CAACGGCATCAAGATCCGCCAAGTTCGCGTCCCCATCGGCGTCATCGGCATCATCTACGAAGCGCGCCCCAACGTCACCATCGACTGCGCCATCCTCTGCCTGAAGAGCGGCAACGCCTCCATCCTGCGCGGCGGCAAGGAGATCTTCCACACCAACACCGCCTTCGCCGCGCTCATCCAGCGCGCCCTCGCCGAGGCCGGCCTACCCGCCGACGCCGTGCAGCTCATCCCCACGACCGATCGCGCCGCGCTCAACACGATGCTCAAGCTCGACGAGCTCATCCACTGCATCATTCCCCGCGGCGGCGAGTCCCTCATCCGCTTCGTCGCGCAAAACTCCACCATCCCCGTCATCAAGCACTACACCGGCGTCTGCTTCGTCTACGTCGACAAGGCCGCCGACCCCGCGATGGCGGAGAAGATTCTCCTCAACGCCAAGACCCAGCGCCCCGGCGTGTGCAACGCCGCCGAGCAGCTCCTCGTCCACGCCGATGTCGCGCCCACCGTGCTGCCCCGCCTCGCCTCCGCCCTCGCGGCCAAGGGAGTGCAACTCCGCGCCGATCCCGCGGCCTGCGCCATTCTTCAGTCCGCAGTATCTTCCGGGCTCCTCGCTCCCGGCTCCCTGCTCCCCGCTTCGGACGCCGACTACAAGGCCGAGTTCCTCGATCTCATCATCGCCATCCGCGTCGTGCCCGACCTCGAGACCGCGATCGCCACGATCAACCGCGACAGCTCCGGCCACACCGACGCGATCATCACCGCCGACGAAGCCGCCGCGCGCCGCTTCCAAGCCTCGGTCGACAGCGCCGTCGTGCCGTGGAACGCCAGCACGCGCTTCAACGACGGCTTTGAGTTCGGTTTCGGCGCCGAGATCGGCATCAGCACCGACCGCCTCCACGCCCGCGGACCGATGGGCCTGAAGGAGCTCTGCTCCTACAAATATCTCATCGACGGCGAAGGCCAGGTCCGCGCCTGATCGTCCGGACCCGCGAAACCATCAGGTCCGTCCTGGCGAGGAAATGAATCGCCAGCACCGGGGAATCGCCCGGAAGGTGCTACGTAGAAATCAGCATCCTCCGGCTTCCCATGAAAATCATCGGTCTCCAAGGCCTCAACGATCCACAATCCATCCGCGCCGAAGTCGATCGTGGCGCGCGCTTCGTCATCTATCTCTACTGCGTCTCAATCGTCTTCATGACCTTCAAGCGCAGCTCGGACATCCACTTCGTCCGACCGGGCCAAAGCGCCGTCGCCCGAGGCCTGCCCTGCACGCTGATCTCGCTGCTTTGCGGTTGGTGGGGCATTCCGTGGGGACTCGTCTACACGATCGAAGCGCTGATCAAAAACCTCGGCGGCGGCACGGACGTCACCGACGCCGTCCTCGCGCAGATCGATCCTCCGCGCTTCGGCGCCGCCACCGTCGAATCCAACGCGCAACCGGCCGCCGGCTCCGCGACGTCCGCCGCCACGCCTCCGCCCATGCCTCTTCGCGGCGACGCGCCCGACCACCGCGGCGCGAAACCCGCCCGGCAACCCGGCTCGCCCGTGGCGCTCGGTTTTTTCCGCCTCGCCCTGCTCGTCGCCGCGATCGGCACCGTCTCGTGGATCGCCGTCGCCCTCTACCGCGGCTCCCGCGTCCCGACCGCCCTCGTGAACGGCCTCGCGACACCGCTCACCAGGACGCTCGACGACGGCGCCCCCCAAACGCTCCGGCCCAACTCCTCGCACTTTCTCTCGCTCGCCGAAGGCGAACACCCGCAGCGTGCCGCCGATCGAGTACAACATCGAGCCCGGCGAGGTCCGCACCTATGCCG
>CBIHRE010000810.1:0-1811 GCA_966212385.1 uncultured Akkermansia sp.
TATTTCGCCATCGCGATGTAGTCGGCGAGGCCGCTGTCGGGATAAGTGGCGAGACGGGTCAGCGCGCGGCGCTCGCGGTAGAACATGTAGGCGCGGGCGACGTCCCAGTGACCGGCGGCGGCGATGGCTTTTTCCACCGCGTCCTGCACCTGCTCGATGGTCGGATGAACACCGTTTCGGTAGTGCAGCTCGAGGATCTGCGAAACCGCGCCGGCGATTTTCGTCGCCTCGATGAAACGGTCGCTGTCGAGCCCGAAGCAGGCGAGCATGTCGTCGCGGTAGGGGTTGTCCTGGTCCTCGGCGTGGACCTCGCGGAAGGCGAGCGCGACGGCGCGGGTGATCTTGTTCTGGTCGTAGCGCACGCGCGAACCGTCGCGTTTGATGACCTCGCGGTCGGCGGGGGCAATGTGGCGCTTCAGCACCTGCGCGCCATGGCGCGGCAAGGGCGTGGCGACGGACGACGAGGACTCGGAGGCGGAGGACGGGGAAGATGTATGCACGAGGAAAAAGCGGATGGATGAGGAGGGTGGAACGCGGGGCCGGAAGGGCCTCACGACGAGCGGGATCTGCCGCGCTTTCGAGGTCGCAAAGCCTCGTGGGAGGGCCTCGCGGGGGAAAAAGCTCGGCACACAAGGGATTGTGCCCTTTTGGCGGTCAACCCCCTAGGGATTGTGGTGGAGTGTAATTAGTTTTCCTAGGCCCGGGCAAAATACGCCTGTTGTTTTCGCCACGTCTGAGGAGCGCCAAAGAAACAAAATTTTAGCGGCCGCGCATCCGACCAAACACCAAAACCTGCACGAAAGGGAGATCCGAAAAACGCCCCAACGTAGCCTCGCCCGACACGCTGCACGCTTGATGCGCCGGCGGCGCCCCGACACGTTCCCGGCACGGTGCATGTTACCCCGCCCCAGACCGCCGGGCTCGCGACCGGCGAGCCGCCTCACGACGTCCTAGCGAGCTCCTCGAAGCTGCTTCCACTTGTCTACGAGGAGTTGCGCCGTCTCGCCGCCGCCCGCATGGCCGGCGAACACGCCGCGCATACGCTTCAGCCCACCGCCCTCGTTCACGAAGCCTGGCTCCAGCTCGAGGGACGCGGAGGCCGCGAATGGGAAAATCTCGCCCATTTCTTCGGCGCCGCGTCGGACGCCATGCGCCGGATTCTTATCGATCGCGCCCGGCGCCGCGCCCGCGTCAAGCACGGCGCCGGGCAGACGCGCGAGGACGTCGACGAGATCGATCCCGCCGCCCTGCCCCCCGAGGACGCCGTGCTTTTGATCGACGAGGCCATCGCCGCCCTCGAGCAAGAGCACCCCGAACAGGCGCGCGTCGTGGTGCTCAAGTTCTACGGCGGCCTGACCAATCTCGAGATCGCGCGCCACCTCGGGCTCGGCGAACGCTCCGTCGACCGCCTCTGGGCCTGCGCCAAGGCGCGCCTTTTCCGCTGGGTGCGCGAAAATCGCTGAGCCCGCGTCCGCGATCTGGCGGAAATTCCCCGTCTTTCGCGCGTATTCCCTTCGCCCCGCCGCCCCTTCCATGGACGCCCGCCGCGAACTCGAGGACACCCTTTACTATGCCGCCCTGCAACTGGACGGCCCGGCCCGCCGGCTCTTCCTCGACCAAGCCTGCGTCGACAACCCCTCCCTCCGCGCCACGCTCGACGAGTTGCTCGTGGCGCGGGAAGACGCCGACCGGCTCCTCGAACGCGGGCGGGGCGCCCTCGGCCTCTCCGCCGGCGAACGCGACGGCCTCGTGCAAGACCTCGCCACCGCCATCGAAACGCCCGTCGACGAGCGCATCGGCCGCTATCGACT
>CBIHRE010000811.1:0-1807 GCA_966212385.1 uncultured Akkermansia sp.
CGTGGTTCCCGCAGTCTCGGGCTGGATCGGCTCCCGGTTCGCCCGCGCGCGCGGCGGTCGGCGCCTTTCTAAGGCTGGCGGTGGCGGCGCCGCGGGGGCTACGGGGCGCACTTCGGGCAACGATTTGGCGCGACGCCGCCGCTCCCGGCGAAGCGCGCCGGCGTGAAGCGCGTGTGGCTGCAGGCGGTGAGCGTGGGCGAGATGCTGGCCATCGCGCCGTTGATCGAGGCGTGGAAACGCGATCCGGCGGTGGAGGTTTATCTCACGACCACGACGAGCACCGGCTACGCGCTCGCGGCGGAACGCTATCTGGCGAGGGGCGCGGTGATGGCGCTCGGCTATTTCCCCTTGGATTTCTGGACCTGCTCGGCGCGCGCCTGGCGGGCGATCGAGCCCGACCTCGTGGTGCTGACCGAGGGCGAGCGTTGGCCGGAGCACCTCCACCAGGCGTCGCGGCGAGGAGTGCCGGCGGCGGTGGTGAACGCGCGTCTGTCGGACCGCAGTTTTCGCCGGATGCGGCGGCTCGGTCCGCTCGCGCGCCTGCTCACGCGCGGCCTCTCGCACGTGCTCGCGGCGAGCGAGGGCGACGCGGAGCGTTTCAAGGCTTTCGGCGTGCCTGCGGATCGCATTCGGGTCACGGGCAACCTGAAACTCGACGTGTCCTTACCGGAGGTCGGCGCGGCCGAGGCGGAAAAATTCCGCCGCGAGTTGGGACTCGGCGAGGCGAAGCTCGTGCTCGGCGCCTCGACTTGGCCGGGCGAGGAGGCCGCCTTGCTGGATGCCTGGCGCGGGCTCGGCGGCGCGAATTCGGGTTGGAAGCTTTTGCTCGTGCCACGCCACGCGGAGCGGCGCGGCGAGATCGAAGCCCTGCTGGCGACGAGCGGGCTGCGTTATCATTTCCGTTCGCGCGGAGCGGCGGCGGGCGAGGTCGACGTGGCGGTGGCCGACACGACGGGCGAACTCGCGCGCCTGCTCGCGCTCGGCGAGATCGTTTTCGTGGGCAAGACCCTGCCGCCGCACACCGAGGGGCAAACCCCGGTCGAGGCCGCGGCGCGGGGCAAGGCGGTGGTTTTCGGACCGGGCACGGCGAATTTCCGCCTGATCGCTCGCGAGCTCGAGGCGGCGGGCGCGGCGCGAAGGGTGGCCGACGGCAAGGATTTGGGGGAGGCTCTGCGAAATTTTGCGGAGGACCCCGGCGCGCGGCGGAAGGCCGGGGCCGCGGGAAGCTCTTGGCACCAAGGGAATCGGGGCGCCGCGGAGCGCACCCGAGCGGCGTTGTCCGAGATTCTGCGGACGCGGAATTAAGGGTTGAACGAATACGGCACGGGCTTTGCGTTAGCACCTTTCGCGGATGCAAAACCACGGCCCGAAGCGCGTCTACACCCCACACTCGCTGGAATTTTGGTTTAGTCGGTTCGAACACAACTGGGAGTCCTACTTCACTCCGGAGCAGCTTGAGCGCGGCCACGCGATCTACCGCGAGGGCGAGGTGCGCGAACTCGAGTTGACCGCGACCGACGCCATCGTGCACCGGCGCATCGACAAGAAGGACGAATACGCGGTGATCGAGTGGGCCGAGAAAGGGTTTTCCGTGCGCTCCTCCACGACCGACACCGACGCCGCCCACGCCTTGGCCGTCGCCGGCTTGCACGAGATCGAGGAACTCGTGGCCGACGAGATTTCGCCGCTGCCGGAGAGCATGCCGCCGTTTCCGGTCGAGGCCGTCCCGTCGTCTTCGCCTTCGTCGGCGCCCGCGTCCGCCGCGCCGGTCTCGGCTTTGGCCGCGGTTCCAAACGCGGAGCGCAAG
>CBIHRE010000812.1:0-1805 GCA_966212385.1 uncultured Akkermansia sp.
GATGCGATTCTCCGCGGCGAAATCGACCATGCGCTTCCACGACGGCAGGGACATCTCGTAGTTGAAGCCGTCCACTTTCGCGCCGTTGATGCGCCAGTCCCAGACCGCGACGCCGGGCTTTACCCAGGAAAAATCCATGCCGGCGGGCGGCGGAGGATTGAGGAGCTCGATCAGGTGCGAATCGACCAAGGCGCCGGGCGTGCGGCCGAACATGACCACGCGCCACGCGGCGCTGGGTTTGGACGCGACACGGAGCGTGGTCTCGCCTCCCTTGGCGTCGAAAAGGAGCGGTTCGCCCTCGGGGAGATCGGCCTCGTGCAAGGCGAGATAGGCGCCGGTGTCGGTCCGAATTGTCGCGACGGGTTTCCGCTGGCCCTTGGCGGCGCTGAGCTTTTCGGGGCCGATGTTGTGGTTTTCGCCGTTGTAATACCAGGCGGTGTAGTCGCCCGCGAAATGGAAGGCGGTGGCTTCGGCTCCCGTCGGCCTGGCGCCGGGGAATACATAACGGAACGCGACCCCCTCGTCGTAGGCGCGGGCCTGAAGCTGATAAGCCCCGAGGTCGACGGTGGCCTCGCGATAGCGGTCGGGCACGACCGCTCGTTTTCCCCACACGGGCTTCCAGACGGTATTCTCGGCGCGACGCTTCACCCCCGCGAAACGTCCACCGACAAAGCCGACCGGGGACGGCGTGATCACAGGTTTCCCGTCGACCGACAACGCCTGCGTGAGGCCGCCGTCGTCGGCGATCTCGAGGCTCAGCTGAAGATGCCCGTCGGGCGACTCGAGCCGGACGCTTTCGGCAAACGCGGCCGACGCGCAGACCAAGGAGGCGAGGAGGACGGAACCAAGAAACTTCGATGTCATGGGCGAGGCGGAGATGGGTGGTGAAGCGGCAAACTTACTTCGGGCTGATCACGGCCGCGTAGCCGCCGCCCGGCTGAAGACGGAGCGTGAGCGCGCGGTTTTTTCCAAGCACGCGGGTGGCCTCGGCCACGGTTTCGGGAGCCGCGGGATCGGCGCCGTCGGCGAATTCACGCAAGCGCCAGTCGCGACGTTTGGAGCCCAGGAAATCGAGGGAGACATCGAGTGTGGTGGCGGCGTCGCCGTTCATCGCGGCGAGATACCAGCGCTCACCGGATCGGCGGGCGATGACGATGTGCTTATCGAGCTCGGCCGAGAGAACAACGCTCTCGTCCCACACGGTGGGAAGTCCGCGGAAAAACTCGACTCCCGGCTGTCCGCGGTAGTTGGCCGGACTGTCGCAGAGGACGAGCAAAGGACTGCGATACACAACCGTCATGGCGAGCTGGCGGGCGCGGGTGCCGATGGTCTGGGCGGGAGCAGTGACCCTGAAGGTGGCCGGCGTGCGGTTGATGAAGCCGCCGGGGGTGTAGTCCATCGGGCCGAGCAGGCCGCGGGTGAAGGGCAAGATGAGCGAGTGGCGGGAGTCGTTTCGGTTGCCGCCGAGTTTGTTGTATTCGTTGCCGAGGACGCCTTCCTGGGTGACGAAATTCGGGTAGGTGCGGGCGAGGCCGGTGGGTTTGTAGGCGCCGTGGAAGTCCACCATGAGGTGGTGGCGGGCGGCGGCTTCGAGCGTGCGGATGCACCATTGCACGGCTTCTTGGGAGTCGCTGTTGATGAAGTCGATCTTCACTCCAGCCACGCCGAGGGAGGCGAGATAATCGAAGGTTTTATCGACGCCGGCGGTCTGGAGATCGAGCGAGTGGCCCCAGACGAAGAGGCGGACGTTTTTGGAGCGGGCGTATTCGACGAGAGCGGACACGTCGATGTCGGGGGTGGATTTG
>CBIHRE010000813.1:0-1796 GCA_966212385.1 uncultured Akkermansia sp.
GCAATCCGTGACACCGCCACGCTCGACGCCCTCGCGACGACCGCCGAACGCATCCGCGACACCGCCTCCAAGCTCGAGAAAATCGCCCTCCTCCGCGACCACTTCGCAGCGCTCGCCATCACCGATCCGGCCAACGCGGCCCGCGCCGCGCTTCACCTCACCGGCCGCCCATTCCCGCAGTCCGACCCGCGCACCCTCAACACCGGCTGGTCCCTCCTCCGCCGCGCCATCCTCGAAGTCACCGGCCACAACGAAGGCGATTTCCGCGCCGCCTACCGCCGCTACGCCGATAGCGGCGAAACCGCCGAGGCCCTCCTCGCCGCCCCCAAACTCCCCTCGTCACCCCGGTCCCCGCTCTCGCTCTCCGACCTCGAAACCTTCCTCGCCCGCCTCGCCGCAGCGTCCGGTCCTTCCGCCAAGCTGGATCTCCTCACCGCTACGCTTCGCCACCTTTCGCCCATCGCCGCCAAATACCTCATAAAAATCATCACCGGCGACCTCCGCATCGGCCTACGCGAAGGCCTCGTCGAGGAAGCCGTGGCCGCCGCCTCCGCGCGCCCGCTCGACGCGATCCGCGAGGCGAATCTTCTCTGCGGCGATCTCCCTGTCGTTGTCCGCGCCGCCTTCGCCGACTCTCTCGCCTCCATCGCCCTGCGCGTCTTCCACCCCCTGCAGTTTATGCTCGCCAGCCCCGAGCCCACCGCCGCCGCCATCCTCGAACGCCTCCCGCCTCCCGTCTGGCTCGAGGAGAAATACGACGGCATCCGCTGCCAGCTCCACAAGCAGGGCGACCGTGTCGAGCTCTACTCGCGTGATCTCCACCGCATCACCGACCAGTTTCCCGAACTCGTCCGCGCCGCCCGCCTCGAGCTCCCCGCCGACTGCATCCTCGACGGAGAACTCCTCGCCTGGCGCGAAGGCCGGGCCCTCCCCTTCGCCGATCTCCAAAAACGCCTCAACCGCCGCCTCGACGGCGACGATCTCTTCCTCGGCCAAGAGGTCCCGCTGGCCTACTCCGCCTACGATCTCCTTTGGCTCAACAACGAGTCCCACCTCAAGTCCCCTCTCCGCGTCCGCCGCCAGCACCTTGAATCGCTTTTCGCCTCCGGCCGCGCTCCGCTCGCGGCCCGAGCCTTCCACCTCGCGCCTCTCACGCTCGCCAACGACGCCCCCGCCATCGAGGCCGCCTTCCTCGCCGCCCGCCCGCGCGGCAACGAAGGCCTCATGGCCACGGACCCCGCCTCGCCCTACACGCCCGGCCGCCGCGGCCTCGCCTGGCTCAAACTCAAGAAAGCCTACGCCACCCTCGACGTCGTCGTGGTCGCCGTCGAGCAAGGCCACGGCAAACGCCGCGGCGTTCTCAGCGACTACACCTTCGCCGTGCGCGACGAGTCCACCGGCGCGCTCCGCACCGTCGGCAAGGCCTACTCCGGCCTCACCGACGCCGAAATCGCCGCGCTCACCGAACACTTCATCGCCAACACCGTCGAAGACCTCGGCCGCGTCCGCCGCGTCGTGCCCGACACCGTGATCGAGGTCGCCTTCGACCGCATCCAGCCCAGCGCCCGCCACGACAGCGGCTTCGCCCTCCGCTTCCCCCGCATCGCCCGTATCCGCACCGACAAGACACCCGCCGACATCGACACCCTCGAAACCTGCCGCCGCCTCGCCGCCGCCAACACCTTCGCGCCCGCCGAGCCCGACCTCTTCTCCGATGCCGCGCCCGAGTAAGAAACCAGCGCTCGCCCCCGTTTTCGCCGGCCTCCACCCCACGCTCGACGCCTGGTTCACCTGCC
>CBIHRE010000814.1:0-1788 GCA_966212385.1 uncultured Akkermansia sp.
TGGGCGGGCGGGTTTTGTCCTCACCGATTCTAAATCTCTCCGTCCTCACCACCCGACCCATGCGCGACGATTATCTCAAGGAAGCCAAGACCGTCATCAAGGACCCCAACGTGCTCATCAACGTGGTGTCCCGCCGCGTGAAGCAGTTGAAGCGCGGCAGCCGCCCGTTGGTGGAGTCGCTGGAAAAGCTCTCGCTCGAGGACGTCGCCCTGCGCGAAGTCATCGAGGGCAAGATCACCTTCGAACTCGCCGGCAAGTAACCGGTCCCGGCGTCTTTCTCCCCGCCGTAATCGCCGCGCCGTCACCTCTTGCGGGTGGCGGCTTTTGTTTTTCCCTTTTCCGAACCCATCCCCGCCATGTCCGCCGCCAAAGCCAACAAGAAGGACGGCAAGCGCTTCACCGAAATCCGCAACAGCAAGGCGTTGCGCGATTACTCCATCGAGGAACGTTTCGAGGCGGGCCTCAAGCTGCAGGGCACCGAGGTGAAAGCCATCCGCGCCGGTCGCGCGCAGATCAACGACGCCTTCGGCCGTTTTGAAAAGGGCGACCTCTGGCTGATGAACGCCCATATCGACGAATACGCGTTCGGTAGTTTCAACAACCACGACACGCGTCGCACCCGGAAGCTGCTCCTGCACAAGCACGAGCTGCGGAAGATCGCCCAAGCGCTGCAAATCGGCGGCTATGCCTTGGTGCCGCTTCGAATGTATTTCAAGGAGGCGCTCGTGAAGGTCGAGGTCGGCCTCGGCGTCGGCAAGCAGCTCCACGACAAGCGCGACGACCTGAAGAAGCGCGTGGTCACGATGGAGATGAAGCAGGCCATGAAACAGGCCAACCGCCGCTGAGTTTCCTTCCCGTTTCCCGCCCTCATCCCGCTTTCCCAATCGCATGAGCCGTTCGAGACCCGCCGCCCCCGCCGTCGCCGTCCCCGCCCAACCGCAACAGGTCGTCGTCCGCGTGCCGGGCAGCACCTCCAATTGCGGGGCCGGCTTCGACTCGCTTGGGCTCGCGCTCACGGTCTACAATCGTGTCACGCTGAAGCGTCTCGGCGCTTCGCCCGGCGGAGGCGACGCGTGGGTGGCGCGCCCCGAGCGCGAAAGCGATAGCCGCGCGAAGGAAATGGTGCTCTCGGCGGCGAAGGCTTTTGGCACGCTGGCGCGCGTCGGCGGCTTCGCGTTTTCCTTTAAGATCGAGGGCGAGGTGCCCCCGGCGCGCGGACTCGGCTCCTCGATCACGGTGATCGGCGGCGTGCTCGCGGGTTTAAACGTGCTCGTCGGCGGGCCGCTTTCGCGCGAGCAGCTCGTGGCCATCGCCTCGCACCTCGAAGGGCATCCGGACAACGCCGCGGCCGGCCTCCTCGGCGGCTTTTGCGTGGCTCGCTGCTCGCCCGACAAAAACGACTACCTCGGCACGATCCGTATTTCACTGCCGAATACGCTGCGCTTCGTCGTGGCCTCGCCCTCGGTCGAGCTGCTCACGAAGGAGTCCCGGGGCGTGCTGCCCTCGACGCTGCCGTATTTCGACGCGGTGAAGAGCATCAATAGCGCCGCCTATCTCGTGGCGGCCTTCGCCACCGGCGACTACGCGCGGTTGCGCGACGCGGCGGGCGACTTCATGCACGAGCCCTACCGCCTGCCCAAGATCAAGGGGGGGCGCGAGGCCATCGCCGCCGGCGTGGCGGCGGGCGCGCACACGGGCTGGCTGAGCGGCAGCGGCTCGAGCGTGCTTTGCGTGGCCGAAGCCGCCTCGGCGGCGAAGGTCGGCGAGGCGATGGTCGCGGCCTTCGCC
>CBIHRE010000815.1:0-1786 GCA_966212385.1 uncultured Akkermansia sp.
GGTCGGCATCGCACTTCGGTCGGGGAACCAGCGGCTCATCATCATGGACCTGACGTCCTCCGATTCGGTGGAGATCATCAAGCCCCAGCTGCTCGCCGTCGCGAAAACGGTCGTGCCGAAGCTGCGGTGACGGCCAGGCGGTAGGAGAACCAGCCGCCGGGGAGCGCGTCGCGCCACTTGCGGTCGCGGAAGTCGCCGGTCTCGCTGCGGTCGGAGGCGAACTGGTGCTCGACCTCGGACTGCTGGAAGCCGGGCTCGACGCGGTCGATGGTCGCGGCCTCGAGCGCGGCGCGCGCGGCCTCCTTGGCGCGGATCTCGTCCTGGCGGGCGGCCCAGGCCTCGGGCGTGTAGAGCGGGAAATAGGCGGCGTAGTGTTCCTGGTAGACGCGGTGGAAGGGGACGAACGCGAGGCCCGCGGGCTGCATCACGGGCCCGGTGGCACGGAAGGCGCCGAAGCCGGCGGCCGCGTCCGGGCTGATGGAGGCGAGCAACGAGGCGGCGTCGGCGGCGATGAGCACGGGCGGCGTGGCGGAAACGCGACCGGGGGACTTGAGGTGATCACCGTAGCGTTGTTTGGCGGGATCGGCGACGCCGGGTTCGGACGGCACCACGGCGACGAGCTGGTGGGGGCCATACATGAGCGCGACGATCTTGCCGTCGGAGTTGGGCAAGGGCTCGGTGCGCAGCGTCATGGGGAGACGCATCTCGATGACATCGCCCTGGCGCCAACGGCGGTCGATGGCGATGTAGGAGGAGGGCGTGGTGGCGACCTCGACCGGGCGGCCGTTGACCCGGACTTCGGGCTTCGCGCACCAGGCGGGGTGGCGGAGCTTGAGGGTGAAGCGGGCGGGCCGCGCGGTTGCGACGGCGAAGCGGACCGTGTCGGAATCGGGGAAGGCGGTTTCCTGGCGAAGCTTCACGCCGCGCTCGGACCAGTTGAGTTCGCTCGCGATGTAGAGGTTCACCCAGAGCGAATCCTTGTCGTGGAAATAGACCTGCTCGCCGTAGCGGGCGGGGTTCTCCATGCCGGTGCCGACGCAGCACCACCAGGAGTCGCCCGTGGTGGAGAAGGTCTTGTAGGCGACGTCGCCGAAGGGAAGGAAGTAGCCGAACTCGCCGGGCTGGCGGCCGAGGTTGGCGAGGACGTGGTTGATCAGGCCGCGCTCGACGAAGTCCATGTCGGCCGCCTTCGGCTCCCAGCTGAATTTCAGCCCGGCGAGCTTGATCATGTTGTAGGTGTTGCAGGTCTCGGCGTTTTGCGGGCCGAGCTTCTGCGGGAACTGCGCGGGCGGGAAAAAGTGCTCGTGGTCGCCATGGCCGCCGTTGGCGAAGGAGCGGCGGTTGACGACGCTGTCCCAGAAAGTCTCGACGCCGCGAAGGGCCTCGGGCTCGCCGGTGAGCATGTATTGGCGGGCGAGGCCGACGAGCTTGGGAACCTGGGTGTTGCCGTGCTTGCCGTCGAGCTCGTCGCGCCCGGCCTCGAGCGGGCCGAGGATGGCGTCGTGGTGGAAGACGGTCTTGGCGAGCGTCAGATATTTCTGGTCGCCGGTGTCAACGCTGAGGTCGGCGAAGACCTCGTTCATGCCTCCGAACTCGGCGCGGAGGATCTGCTGGGCCTGGGCGGGGCTGAGCTTTTCGTAGACGCCCGCGAGGTAGTCGGCGAGACGGCGCTCGACCGCGAGCGCCTGCTTGTTGCCGGCGATGCGATACGCGTCGCGCAGGCCGGCGAAGACCTTGTGCAGGGTGTAGTTCGGCACCCACTCGTCGTTGAGCGAAAACCCGGAGG
>CBIHRE010000816.1:0-1780 GCA_966212385.1 uncultured Akkermansia sp.
GTCCTCGCCGGCCTCCCCGCCGACAAGGCCGTGCAGGACGCGTTCACCGCCGCCGGTTTCGATCTCTTTATCCACCTCCGCGCTCCGGTGGAGGAGACCCTCGCGAACCTCCTCAAGAAAATCGGAGCCCTCTAACGGACCCAACGGAACCCATTCATGAAAACCGCCTCCGCCCCCGCACCCGACTTCACCAAACTCGGCTACGACGAGATCCCCGGTCCCGCCACGGCCGCCGCGCCGGCGCCGGCCGCCGCCGAGCTTCCCGAAAACTACGAGCAGATCCCGCTGAAGGCCTCCTTCACCGCGGCCGATCTGCCCGCGCCCGCCGCGCTCGACACCATGCCCGGCCACGCGCCCTTCACCCGAGGACCCTACGCCACGATGTATGTCCAGAAGCCATGGACCGTGCGCCAGTATGCCGGCTTCTCCACCGCCGAGGAGTCCAACGCGTTCTACAAGCGCAACCTTGCCGCCGGCCAGGCCGGTCTCTCCGTCGCCTTCGACCTCGCGACCCACCGCGGCTACGACAGCGATCACCCGCGCGTCGTGGGGGGCGGCGGCCAGCCCCGCCGCGTCGTTGGCGACTCCGCCACGGCCGGCGTCGCCATCGACTCGATCGAGGACATGAAGGTCCTCTTCGACAGCATCCCGCTCGATAAGGTCTCGGTCTCGATGACCATGAACGGCGCCGTGCTGCCCGTGATGGCCTTCTACATCAGCGCCGCGCTCGAGCAGGGCGCCAAACTCACCGACCTCTCGGGCACGATCCAGAACGATATCCTCAAGGAGTTTATGGTGCGGAATACCTACATCTATCCGCCCACGCCCTCGATGAAGATCATCGCGGACATCTTCGCCTACACCTCGAAGGAGATGCCCAAGTTCAACAGCATCTCGATCTCGGGCTATCACATGCAGGAGGCCGGCGCGACCGCCGACCTCGAGCTCGCCTACACGCTCGCCGACGGTCTCGAGTATCTGAAGACCGGCGTCGCGGCCGGCCTGAGCGTCGACGCCTTCGCGCCCCGCCTGTCCTTCTTCTGGGCCATCGGGAAAAACTTCTTCATGGAAGTCGCGAAGATGCGCGCCGGCCGCACCCTCTGGTCCGAGATCGTCGGCAAGTTCGACCCGAAGAATCCGAAGTCGCGCGCCCTCCGCACGCACTCGCAGACCTCCGGCTGGTCGCTTACCGAGCAGGATCCGTTCAACAACGTCGCACGCACCTGCCTCGAGGCGCTCGCCGCCGCCACCGGCCACACGCAGTCGCTGCACACCAACGCTCTCGACGAGGCGATCGCGCTGCCGACCGACTTCTCGGCCCGCATCGCGCGCAACACCCAGCTCCACCTTCAGCAGGAAACGGGCATCTGCAACGTGGTCGATCCTTGGGGCGGCAGCTACTACGTCGAGTATCTCACCAACGAGCTCATCAAGAAGGTCCGCGTCCACCTCGACGAGGTGGAGAAGATGGGCGGCATGACCAAGGCCATCGAGGCCGGCATCCCGAAGCTCCGAATCGAAGAGGCCGCCGCGCGTCGCCAGGCCCGCATCGACTCCGGCCGCGAGACCATCGTCGGCCTCAACAAATACCGCCTCGAGCAGGAAGCCCCGCTCGACATCCTCGAGGTCGACAACACCGCCGTCCGCGAGTCGCAGATCAAGCGCCTCAAGGAACTCCGTGCCAAGCGCGACGAGAAGGCCGTCAAGGCCGCGCTCGCCGCCCTCACCGAGTGCGCCCGCACCGGCCAGGGCAACCTGCTCGCCCTCGCCGTCACCGCCG
>CBIHRE010000817.1:0-1773 GCA_966212385.1 uncultured Akkermansia sp.
CCACCAGGTCTCCCGCCCGCGCGGCAAAACCACGCGCCAACTCGAAACCTCCCTCGGCACCCAAGGCAACGCCCGCGCCAAGGCCTCCGCCACCGGCGTCGCCAGATCCGACAAAAGCTGGTATCTGCTCTCCGGCTCCTGGTCCGGCCGCGAGGGCCCGCAGCGCTACGCGAAGACCGATCAATTCAACGTCGGCACCGCCCTCGCCATCCGTCACTCGCGCCGCACCAGCACACTCTGGACCCTCGACGCCGTCGACTTTCGCGGCAACCCCGCGCCCGGCGTTCCCGAATATCGCCGCACCGCGAGCGGTCCCGTCATCGGCCCCTACCTGCCGCTCGCCGAATTCCACACCTACGGCCCCGAGGCCTCCGTGCGACGCCAGGCCGGCTCGCTCGGCTTTCAACTGGAAAGCCAGCTCTCTCCCGACCTTTCCCTCAGCTCCGCCACGCAGGTCTACGACCGGCGAGCCGAACAAGATCGTTTCACGACCGGCCAATACGTCATCGACACCGGCTACTTTTCCGGTGTCCGCGAGCCCACCCATCGCGAGGAGAACCACGTCGGGATCGTCCACCAGAGCGACCTCACCCGCCGCTTCCAGCTCTTCGACGCGGACCACAAGCTCCTCGCGGGGCTCGAGTTTTCCAGCTCCGAGGCCACCGACGAAAACCGCGGCCTCGAACGCGCCGACCGAGACGCCCTGCCGCTGAGCATCCGTCGCTTCGATCCCTACGCGCCCGACTACTCGCTCCCGGCCTACTCCCCCGCGCTCTACCGCCGCCTCATCGCCGACCGCTCCGTCATCCTCGACTCCGCCGCCGGCGTCCTTTCGTTGCGCTCCGCCTTCAATAGCGGCCGCACCGTCTGCACCGCCGGCATCCGCCGCGATTTCACCGACGTCGAGGTCGAGGACCGCCGCCCTTCCGCGCCTCCCGCCACCGCCCATTCGGAAAAACGTCTCGCCAACACCTCGCTCCACGCCGGCGTGAATCAGCGCATCGGCCGCCGCCTCCTCGTGTTCGCCACCGCGAGCTCGGCCGTGCAGCCCTCCACCCGCGTCGACTCCCGCACCGGCGAGATCCAGGACAACGCCGCCACCGCCGGCTTCGACCTCGGCTTTCGCACCCACTTCCTCGAGCGCCGCCTCACCGCCGGCGCCATGCTCTACGCCTACAACAACTCCAATATCGTCCGCCGCAATCCGCTCTACAACGACCC
Source organism: uncultured Akkermansia sp. (assembly GCA_966212385.1). Taxonomy (GTDB): domain Bacteria; phylum Verrucomicrobiota; class Verrucomicrobiia; order Opitutales; family Opitutaceae; genus IMCC26134_A. The sequence goes on from CBIHRE010000817.1 coordinate 1,222, forward strand.
CGTCGCCGACGCCGACCACACCCAGCCGCAGCTCGTGACCAGCGGCGAGGAGGAGTTTCGCGGTCTCACCGCGCAGCTCGGTTGGAAGCCCGACAAGGAGTGGACCTGGACCGCCCGCGGCACCTGGACCGACGCCTTCACCGTCTCTTCGCCCGACCTGCCCGAAGAGGAGGGTCTCCCGCTCACCAACCTGCCGGGCTTCACCGCCGCCACCGGCCTGCGCCGCGCCTTCACTACCGGCCCGCTCAACGGCCTCTCCGTCGGCGGCAACCTCACCCACGTCGGTTCGACCGTGCAAAGCTACCGACGGCCCGGCCGCGAGCGGCTCGACTACCCGGCCTACACCGTCGCCGGCTTCGACACTTCCTACACGTGGAAGGCGGGCGCCGTCACGCACACGCTCAGCGCCTCGATCGGCAACGTGTTCGACACCGATCTCCTCGAAAAAATCGCGCGCGTCGGCGCCGAACGCAGCCTCACCGTCGGCTGGCGGGTGGCGTTTTAACTTCGGCTTTTTTGGAGGGCGGCGCTCCGTCGCCGCCGCGTCCCGCC
>CBIHRE010000818.1:0-1772 GCA_966212385.1 uncultured Akkermansia sp.
GGTGTCGGCGATGGTGCCGGAGAGAAGGATGCTCTCCTGCATGACGAGGGCGGTGCGGCGGCGGAACCAGAGCAGGTCGAGCTCGGCTTGGGGGATGCCGTCGATGCGGATCTCGCCGGACTGCGGGCGGTGGAGGCCGAGGAGGAGGTTGGCGAGCGTGCTCTTGCCCGCGCCGGAGGGGCCGACGAAGGCGATTTTCTCGCCGGCGCGGATCTCGAGGCTGAGCTGGTTGATCGCGCCGCGTTCGCTGTCCTGGTAACGGAACTGGACGCGGTCGAAGGCGACGGCGCCGCGGAGCGGGTCGGGGCGGCGCGTGCCGTGCCACTCCTCGACGTAGGGCGCGTCGATCAGCTCGTTGATGCTGCGGTAGCCGGCCTCGGCGGTGAAAAACTGCTCGCTCACGCTGGCGAACATCTGGATCGGTCCGACCAGGATGGGCACGCCGGCGACGAAGGCGATGACGGTGCCGACGCTGACGTGGCCATGGATGGCGAGGAGCGCGCCGCCCGCGACGACGACGAGCGAGAGGACCTTGATGGCGGCGAAGCTGAAGGCGCCGAAGCTGGTGGAGACGGCGACGAGCTCGACGCGCGAGCGGGCGACGGCGTCGTTGGTGGCGGCGAGGTGGCCGGCGGCTTGCGCCTCCTCGCCGTAGACGCGGACGAGCTTGAGCGCGGTGAAGAGCTCGCTGGCGGCGCCGGTGAGTTTTTCCTGCGCGACGCGGTTGGCCTCGTTCTTGTCGCGGAAGCGGTTGAAGTAGCGTTTTCGCATGATCGCGAAGACCGGAAGCATGAGCACGACGACGAGCGCGAGCGGGAGGTTGAGCGAAACGAGGACCGCGAAGGTGAGCAGGCTGTAGATCGAGTCGGGGATGAAGCTGTTGAGGACCGGCATGATCGCGCCTTCGACTTTTTGCGTGTCGAAGGCGTATTTGGAAAGCAGGCGTCCGGTCTGCTGACGATCGAGGTAGCCGAAGCTGAGATACTGGATTTTTTGAAAGATGAGGCCGCGCAGATCGAGGACGACGCGGGCGGTGGTCCGGGCGAGAAGCGAGGCGCCGGCGACGCTGCAAAACTGGTGCGCTACGAGCAGCGCGACGGTGAGCGCGGAGAGCCAGAGGATGCCGGCCTGGTCCTTGGCGGGCAGCTGGACGTCGAGGATGCGTTGAAAGATCAGCGGCAGCGGCGCGATGGTGAGGATGCGCAGAATCGCCAGCCCGAGACCGGGCAGGAAGTCGCGGCGATGCGACCAGAGAAAACGCGGCAGACTGGCGGGCAGTTGGGCGGGGGCGGGTGACATGCGCGACGACGGGCGACGGAGCAAAGGTGCAGCATCGTCGATGGCGGGAGGTGCGCGAATGCGCCGCGGGTTGACTGTCTGATTTGCGCGGCCGGCCGAGATTGTGATCAGGGACCTTCCAGACGGATGCAGTCATACATCACGTTTTTGAAGGGGGCGCCGCCGGCGAGCTGTTCGAGCGAAAGGACGTGTTCGCCGGGCGCGAGCAGGCGGGCGGGGAAGGGCAGATTCCACGTGGAGTATTGACCGTGGATGCCGGCACGCGCCACGGCGTTGTCGGACCCGAGATCGGAGTTTTCGCCGATCACGCGGTCGTCGAGGCGCACGCGGAGTTTGGCGTTGTGGGCGCCGGCGAAGGCGAAGCGGAGCCAGGCTTGGGCGTTGGCGGCGGCGGTGACGCCGGGCGAAGCAGGCGCGAGGGCGGGAGCGGGGACTTCGAAGCGGATGCGCCAGGTGGTGCCGACGTAGCCTTT
>CBIHRE010000819.1:0-1772 GCA_966212385.1 uncultured Akkermansia sp.
ATCTTCCGTCGCCGGCGGGAGCCGGCGGCGCATCGGCTCGCCGAGCAGGCCGGTGCCGGTCTCCGTGGGGCCGGCTGCGGAGGTGAAGGCGTGTTCGAGTTCGGAGGCCGGGGAGCCAGGTCGGAGTTGATCGACTGTATCGGCGGAGCAGATACGCGCGGCGACCAGCAGACAGGCAAACAGACAACGAGGGCGCATAGGGGTGGGGGAATCCCGTTTGTGCCCAAGTGAAATGCCTTCGCAAAGAAGGTGGTCGTTTCACTGTTAATGTAATCGGGGTGTCCCGCGCCCGCGCGGCTAGCGCCTTCGCGAACGCCGGGGAGACGTCCCTCTGCTCACGCGGGATTTTTCCTAGGTCCTCTGGAAACCACGCGCGGCATCAGCCCGCCGCCAGCCCGCGCGCCGGAGACGGTGATAGATCGCGATCGGGCGTGGACTAAGCCGCCCCGAGCGAGCGGAGGCTCTCCTACGACGCCGTCCGCCGCACATAGCATCGGCACGGCGGTGTCTGGCTCGATGGCCAGGTTGGCGCGGGATGGATGCCGCCTTCTCGACCACGAGCCGCGCGGTGGCTCGCCCAGCAGCGGGAGCCATGTTTCGGATGTCGCCGGGCGGTCGCTACGCGAGGTCACGTAGGGTGTTATTCTTTCTCATCCGAGGAAGCGGCGAGTTGCAGTGAGTTCTGGCGCGGGGTTCGGCTTCGGGTGCCATGGTTTTTGAATATCTTTTACGACCACTGTTTTTGTTCTCTGTCTGCGCAACCGGAGTCTTGAACGCCCAGACCGCGGTCGTCCCCGCGTCTCTCGCCACGACCGCCGCCAACTCCAACTCCGCCCGCATCATCCGCGCCGAGGCCTACACTTACCAGATGCAGATCGCGGCGTCCGAACTGACCGCGTTTGCAGGCAAAAGCATCACTGGTCTCAGCTTCCGTGTGGACAACGGGTTTTCGCCAGGGACCACGGACCGCGCCTTCACCGACTTTGAGATCACCTTGGGAAAGGCGGCCAATGCGATGAGCGCGTTCTCGACCACGTTTGCCAACAACGTCACCGACGGAGTGTTGGTCATGGATGGCGCGTTAACCCTGTCCGCTTCGGCTTTTGACTCGAGCGGCAGTCCGGTCAACGCGTTCGGGCCCGTCCTCAGTTTTGACACACCCTACTCCTACACCAGCGGCGATCTGGTCATTCTTTTCTCTCACACCGGCACGAGCTCCTCTCTCACCTTCGACGCGGCTAGTTCCGCGACCAGCGGCTACGGCACTTTATTCCGCGCGCAATATAACGCTGGGTTCCAAGCGACCACGGCCACGACAACCAACGCCACCTTCGCCGTCGTGCAAATTCACGCGGGCGCGATACCGGAGCCGTCCTCCGCCGCTTTTCTCGCCGGAGCGGGAGCACTGGGATTCTGCGCGAGCCGCCGTCGCCGCCGTTCGGGATGAGCTCGTATTCGGACGGGCGGAACAAAACTCCGTCCTGAAATCAGGACACGAAAAGCCCCGCGCACCTGGCGTGCGCGGGGCTTTTCGTTGTGGGCTCTCGTCCCGAAGCGAGGTCTACCGGACGCGCACGCGGAGGAAACGGCGGCCGGAGGCGGCGAGAGGTTCGGGATCGTTCACGGTCACGTCGGCGCCGACTTCACCCGGATTCGTCGCGATCAAGGTCCAGGCGGACAGGTCGGAGGAGCCCTCCACCTCGTAGTTGAGTTCGGCGCGGGCACGGTGGAAGGTCAGGGACAGTGCGTTGCCAATGTTCGTAATACGAACA
>CBIHRE010000820.1:0-1762 GCA_966212385.1 uncultured Akkermansia sp.
GCATCTATGCCGAATGGTTTACTCTGAGAGCTGAACTCGGCCCCGCGATCAGCGTCGTATTTTCATGCAACACAAAGGTTGCAGTGTAGTTCTCCGCGGCGGGAAGACGGGCCAGCCACGGATTGGAAAACCGCAGGCGCCCCGCGTCGGCCGAGGGGCGTGCATAGACGACTGAAATGACAACATCGATCTCCTCATCCTCAACCGTGCTGGCATCCACGCTCAAGGGCTGCAGCGGTCGGCCGTCCTGTTCGAGCAGGCAGAGCCCGGCGGCGGCCCTTTTAAAGATCGCCTTGTCCGTCGCGAAACGATCCGCGGCGTAGTAGGATCGCGGGGTTTGGACGAGCCCCGCGAGATGCGCGGCGACGGAACGCGCGGTGGTGAGACGAAAGACGAGCGTGGCATCGTCGGCGTGGCCTCTCACCTCGGCGACGAAGGGATCGTGAGCCCGAGCCAAGGGGAGGGCCAGGACGCACAGGAGAGCGCAGATCAGAAACCGCGAAGGCATGAAAAACGGCGCATCAAGGATGCAAGGTAAACCGCTCACCGACTAAAATGTCCTCTTTCTCCGAGGGCAGGATATCGGGAGACTGCCGCGCGTAACGGGCAGCCTCGGCCGGCGACGCGGACAACCAGGCCCGCACAACCACGCCCAAGGTCCGCGAGCGGAGCGCGGAATCTTGGATCGCCTCGGCCCAATCGAGCGCGAGTTCAGGACCACGTTCAAGCAAGGCGGGATGCCTTGCGAGGATCGCGACGGCGGAATCGCTCTCGCTTCCGGCAACCAGCGCGCCAACCCACTCCATCGCGGAACGCGCGTCCCGCTCCAGCCATCGGGGAAGCGCTGCGTCAAAGGCTTGGTTGCGCGCGGTGTCGTCGGAAAGGGACAGGGCATGCGCGGCGAGCGCGGCGGGATCGCTTTCGGCCCAGGCGACGGCGACCGCATGCCAGGCGAGGTTGCGTCGCGCGTCGTCCTCGAGGGAAAGCGCCGCCGTCGCGGCGAGCCGTGGATCCTTTTTCGCCCACAGCGCGAATATGGAAACAAGCGCGGCCTGGCGCAGCTCCGGCGTCAGCTTCCCCACAAGCTCGGCGGCCTCCGCGAACCGCCCTGCCTCGGCCAGCATGATCGCGTCGGCCATCGTCGCGGACGCGAGCGGGGCGGCGGGTGCGAAAACGTCGATAGGCGGGGCCGCCGAGTCGAGGATCCGAACAGCCCGGACGGCGGGAATCGCGGACACCACGGGACGTCCATCTAACGAGCGACGGACGGACGTCCCGTGATAAATCGCGCCGCCGACGCCCAACGCGAGCAGGAGCGTGAGCACCGTCGATCGGGACGGCGTCGCGCGGCTCGCCGCAAGGCGTCGGGGCGGTGAAGATTTCATCCGATCGTCGCGGGTCAGGGCACCGCGATGTAGTCGATGTTGGCCAGATCCTGGCCGTTGGACTCGACGCGCACGGTGTTGGTCGCGGCGGCGTTCAGATTCACCGTGACATTGAGCGTGCTCCACGAAGTCCAGCCGCTGGTGGCAGGGAAACTGATCGCCTGGGAAACTCCGTTGACGATCAGCAGGCCGGAGCGGGTCGCGCCGCTGCCGTTGGAATAGCGGAAGGTGAGCGTGCGAGAGCCGCCGCCGGCGCCGTTGACGCGCGTCCACTCGACATATCCGCCGCTGGTGTTGAAGTCTGCGAATCCGCTGCCGGTGTAGCCGCCGCGGTTGTTGGTGATGACGGTGCCGCCGCCGACGCCAGGATTGAGCTC
>CBIHRE010000821.1:0-1758 GCA_966212385.1 uncultured Akkermansia sp.
TAACTTGGCGAAAGGCAGAGGCTTTTCCGTCTTTTGCGAACGCGCACGATCATCGCCCTTTTCCGGGGGCCGACCTTGGTTCGCGTGCGAATGCCTCGGGGCGGGGCCCGGCCGGGGCTCCGGACGCCCCCCCGGCCTCGGCAAGCCGGGAGCGCCTTCCGGCACGCGCATGCCGCAAGGGGCGGTCGTCATGCCGCCGCCACTACAAGCGCCGCCGGATCCGCCGCCGCGAACCGGGTTGATCTTGGGAGCGGGGGTGACGTCGCGCGTCTCGCGCTTCTCGTCGAGCAGGCGGCGGGCGATGTCGTTCAGGCCGAGACGCTGGAGCGTGCCGCGCAGCGCTTTCTTCATCTCGGGCTTATACCAGAAGAAGAAACTGCGCTGCTCCTGCTTCGCCTCGGGCGTGCGGGCGACGTCCACGGGGCGGTTCTCGATCGGATGCAGACCGGTCGCATAGATCTCGGTCGCGACCGTCATCGGCGTGGGCGTGAAGTCCTGCACCGCCTCGAGCCGGTAGCCGAGATCCTTGGTCTTCAGCGCCAGGTCGGCCATGTCTTCGGGGCGCGAGCCGGGATGCGAGCTGATGAAATAGGGCGTGACCGGCATGTCCGGCTTGCCGGCCTTGGCGGCGGCGGCGGCGAACTTCTCCTTGAACTTGTAGAAGAGGTTGAAGCTCGGCTTGCGCATGACGCGCAGCACGTGGTCGCTCGTGTGCTCGGGCGCGACCTTGATGCGGCCGGGCACGTGGTGGGCGGCTAGTTCCTCGATGTATTTCTCGTGGCTGGCCTTCACCTCGGGCGTGGCGCCTTTGTCGTGAAGGAAAAGATCGTAGCGGATGCCGCTTGCGACGTAGGCGTGCTTGATCCCCTCGGTCTCGCGCACGCTTTGATAGATGTCGAGGAGCGCGGTATGGTCGGTGTCGAGGTTGCGGCAGACGTCAGGCCAGATGCAGGAGGGGCGGACGCACTCGTCGCAGATCCACTGCTCCTTGCCCTTCATCTTATACATGTTGGCGGAAGGCCCGCCGAGGTCGCTGATCGTGCCGCGGAAGTCGGGCATCTGCTTCACCGACTCGACCTCGCGCAGGATCGAGGCCTTGGAGCGCGAGGCGACGAACTTGCCCTGGTGGGCCGAGATCGTGCAGAAGCTGCACCCGCCGAAGCACCCGCGGTGCATGTTGATCGAGTGCTTGATCATCTCGTAGGCGGGGATCGGGCCGCGCTTGCGATATTTGGGGTGCGGGAGACGCGTGTAAGGCAGGTCGAAGGAGGCATCGATCTGCTCCTCGCTCATCGTCGGGAAGGGCGGGTTGACGACGAGCAGGCGTTCGCCGGTCGGCTGGAGGAGGCGACGCGCTTTCACGCGATTGGACTCGGTCTCGATCGCCTTGAAGTTTTGCGCGTAAAGCCCGCGGTCCTCGAGGCATTCCTCGTGCGCGTGGAGCGTGTGGTCCTCCCAATTCGCGTTTTTCGGCGCGGCCTTTCCGGACGGCAAAAGGACCGCGGTCTGCGGAATGGTCGTGAGCGAGGAGAAGGGCACGCCGCGCTTGAGCAGGCGAACACACTCCTTGAGCGGCAACTCGCCCATGCCGTAGACGAGCAGGTCGGCGCCGCTCTCGGCGAGGATCGAGGGCTTCAGCGTCTCGGACCAGTAGTCGTAGTGGGTGACGCGGCGCAGCGAGGCCTCGATGCCGCCAACCATCACCGGCGTATCGGGATAGAGCTCCTTAAGGATCCGCGAATAAACGACAGTCGCGTA
>CBIHRE010000822.1:0-1754 GCA_966212385.1 uncultured Akkermansia sp.
AATCCCGGCTTGGAGGAGGCGCGCGAGAGGGACGAAGTCACCGCCTTTGGCATGGGTCGAAACGCGGCCTTCGGGCCATAGGAGGCCGTCATTGATCTCGTTGCCGATCTGGACGAGGTCGGCGGGCGTGTCTTGCGCCGCCAGGGCGCGGCAGAGCTCGAAGGTGTGCGCGTGGACGGCGACGCAGAGTTCGTCGAGCGCGAGTTTTTCCCAGGCGGCGGGCTTGGTTTGGTGCGCGGGGTCGGCCCAGGTGTCGGAGTAATGGAAGTCGATGATCAGCCTGAAGCCGAGGGAGCGGGCGCGCTTGGCGAGCGGAAGGATGTGCGCGGCGTTGTGATGGCGGTCGGGCGAGTCGACCCAGACGCGGAGGCGCAGGGTGTTGACGCCGTGCGAGCGGAGGATTTCCAGCGGATCGGCCGCCTCGCCGTCGGCGCGAAAGAACCGCGCGCCGAGGGCTTCGGCGCGCGGGAGGGAAGAGACGTCGGCGCCGCGGATCTCGGCGAGCGCCGGGTCGGAAAGAGCGAGATTCGAAAGTCGGAACGCGAGGATGGCCGCGATGGGAATGCGGAGCGCGTTCATGGCCGCGTTGATCAGGGGGCGTCGGGCAGGCCCTTGCCGTTCACGATGGGCTCGCCGCGGTCGCCGGGGCGGAAGGTCTGGACCATCGGGTCCATGGGCAGGATGCGACCCTCGGCGTCGAAGCGCATGCGAGCGAGGCAGACCTCGCGTTTGTAGCCGCCGCCGCCGGGGATGGCGTGGCGGTGGTAGGCGACATACCAGCGGTCCGTGCCGGGGACCTTGACGACGCTGTGGTGGGCGGTGCCCTTGGCGGGGCCGTTTTTGCTCAGCACGATCGCGTTTTCGGGGACGTGTATCGGGCCGTAGGGATTGTCGGCCGTGCCGTAGGCGACGCGATAGTCGTCGCTGCGGGCGTCGTCGACGGACCACATGAAGTAGTATTTGCCGCCGCGTTTGAAGACGACGACGCCCTCGCGAAAGTCGATCACGCGACCGGAGCTGCGGCCCTTTATGACGAACTCCACGGGCGGGCCGTCGAGGGTGATCATGTCGCGTTTGAGTTTCACCACGTTCACCTGGCCGCCGCTGTTGCCCCAGTAGAGGTAGGCCTGGCCGTCGTCGTCGATAAACGGATACGGATCGATGGTGTTGGAGGTGATGCGCTTGTCGGCCTTGCGGTCGAGCAGGGGCTTGCCGAGCGCGTCGACGAAGGGGCCGACGGGCGTCTTCGCGGTGCCTACGCCGATTTTCCCGTCGGCGCAGAAATAGAAGTAGTAGGTGCCGTTCCGCTCGATGCAGTCGGGCGCCCAGGCCTTGATGTTGGCCCAGGCCAGGTCCTTGGTGACGTCGAGGATCATGCGCTCCTTTTTCCAGGTCACGAGGTCCTTGGACGACCAGACGGAGAAATCGGTGGTGAGCCACTGGTCTTTGTCGGAGGTGGGGTAGACGTAATAGGTGTCGCCGAACACGCGGATCGAGGGATCGGCGGTGAAGCCGTCGAGGATGGGAACGGGCGGCGTGGCGACGGGCGGCGCGGGAACGGCGACAACGGACGGGCCGGGAGCCGGAGGCGACTGGACGGGGCCGGATTCGGCGAAAGAGGACGCGGAGATGGATGCGGAGAGCGCCAGGACGGCGAGCCGGGAACGTGCAGTGCGGGATTGCATGGACAGGGTGGGAACGAAGGAGGGTCTTCGGATTTCGTAACCAAAAGGGTTAAGCAATACGGGGGGTGG
>CBIHRE010000823.1:0-1751 GCA_966212385.1 uncultured Akkermansia sp.
CCCCCGGCCGGGGCGGGGGGGGGGGGGCGCGGGCGCGCGGCGGCCAAGGCCGGTGCCGAGGAGATCGGGCCAGGACCAGACGGCGTCGCCGTAGGCGATGTTGGACTGCGAGCTCGAGTCGGGCTCGTTGTAGCCGAGGAGCGTGTTCACTCCGAGCGCCTTCCAATCCTGCCCGAGGCCGGGCCACCAGCGCTGCTGCCGGATCGCGACGTATTCCTTGTCGAGGGTGGAGCTCTTGCTGATGTTCCAGTTGTAGTCCCACTGGTTGGCGAGCTGCGAACTGGGATCGCCCGCGATGCCTTTCTTGGTCGTCCAGCGCCAGGGAAAGACGCGCACGAACTTGATCGCGTTGTCCAAGCCGGAGGGAAGCACCGGAATGTCGAGGTCGCCGTCCTGCGCGACGTAGTTCCGGCTCACGCCGGTGCCGTTCTCCTCGACCGCGACGGTCGCGACGTAGCCGCGCTTGAGCCGGAGGGAGCTGATGGCGTTGGAGAGCGTGCCGAGGGCGGCGGCGTTGTAGGCGGTGTATTGGGAAAGCTGCGACGAGGAGCCCGAAAAATTGGCCCCGTCGTAGGCGGTGAGCGGCGCGAAGTTGGGCGCGTGGGGGATCACCACCGCGCCCTGGCCGTATTGCACCACGCGCACGTTGGAATCGAGGACGGCGTTGGCGCCGTTGACCCGGACCCGGGAAAGAAAAGTGGAGGCGACGGTGGAGGGAGCGATGTTGTCGAGGAAGAACCAGGCGTCGGGAGTATTCAGGTTTATGATACTTCCGGATATCGGGTCGCCGGTCCCGGTGACATGGAGCTCGGACACGCCGGTCAGGGTGGCGGTGGTCGAGGCGAGGGTCGCGACGCGCTGGATGTCGTCGTTGAGGCTGAGGGTCTGCGAGAAGGCCAGGGGCGTGAAGGCGCCCAAGGCGCAGGCGAGCATGGCTCCGCACCGAACGGATCGGGTGGACATGAGGACTTTTTTTGGGGGTTGGGGTTGCGCGGACGGAGGGACGCTCCGAGGGGAATTCCGCTGTTCGCCGCCCACCCTGCTGCGCGCCGCCGCCGACCTCAAGGGAGGGGCGGGTTTTGCGTATATCTAAAATTTTTTACAGCCAGAAACCGCCTGGTCCGCCCTACCCCTCCGCCCGCAGGACTTCGAGCGGGGGACGGTTCAGCAAACCTCGCTGGGTGAGCAGGCCGACGCCGACGGTCAGCGCCGTCACCGCCGCGGTCGTGACGAACACCGGCGTCCAAGGCAGCGCGGGCGTCACGTCGAAAACGAAAATCGCCACCGCCGCGCCGCCGCCCAAGGCAAGCAAGGCCCCGGTCGCGCCCGCCATCAGGCCGAGCGCGGCGAGTTCCGCCAAAAGCGCGGCGCGCACCTGCCCGCCGCTCGCGCCGAGCGTCCGCAACAGGACCGCCTCGCGCACGCGTTGCTCCCGGCCCGCCGCCAGCGCGCCGGCCAGCACCACCACCCCGGTCGCCAGCGTGAACAGCGCGATGAAGCGCACCGCGAGCTCCGCCTTCTCGAAAACTGAATCGCGCGACTCGATCACCAGGCCCAGATCGAGGATCGACACGTTCGGGTAGGCGTTGGTCACCGCGCGCTGCACCGCCGCGTTGAGGGCTTTGTCCTCCGCGCGCGCCGCCAGCACGTGAAACTTCGGCGCCGACTCCAGGACGCCCGCCGGGAAGAGCACGAAAAAGTTGGGCGACATGCGCCGCCACTCCACCTCTCGCAGGCTCGCCACCCGCGCG
>CBIHRE010000824.1:0-1745 GCA_966212385.1 uncultured Akkermansia sp.
GCCCTTTTATACCGGCATGGCGACCGAACTTAAGCACACCCTCAGCCTCCCGAAGACCGATTTCCCCATGCGCGGGGACCTGCCGAAGCGTGAACCCCTCCGCCTCGCCGCTTGGGAAAAGCTAAAGCTCTACGACGCCATCCAGCAAAAGCGTGCCGGCCAAAACGCATTCGTCCTCCACGACGGTCCCCCCTTCACCAACGGCGACGTCCACATCGGCACCGCGCTCAACAAGTCCCTCAAGGACATCACGCTCCGCTACAAATCGCTCCGCGGCTTCCGCACGCCCTACGTCCCCGGATGGGACTGCCACGGCCTCCCCATCGAGCAAAAGGTCGCCAAGGAAATCCAGGCATCCGGCCAAGCCCTCTCCACCGCGGAGCTCCGCGCCCGTTGCGACGCCTTCGCCGAAAGCTGGATCACAAAGCAGACCGCCTCCTTCAAGCGCCTCGGCGTCCAGGCCGACTGGGCCAACGAATACAAGACCAAGGCTCCCGCCTTCGAGGCCGACATCGTCCGCACCTTCGCCGCCTTCGTCGAACAGGGCATCGTCTACCGATCCAAGAAGCCCGTCTACTGGTCCATCCCCTTCGAGACCGCCCTCGCCGAAGCCGAGATCGAATACGCCGAGCACACCTCGATCGCCATCTGGGTGAAGTTTCTCGTGCCCCTCGCCGAGGCGCAAAAATTCGGCCTCCCGACCGACAAGCCTCTCAGCGTCGTCATCTGGACCACCACGCCTTGGACGATCCCCGCCAACCTCGCGATCGCCGTGCATCCCGAGGTCGATTACGTCGTCGCCGATCTCGGCGCCGAACGCATCCTCGTCGCCAAGGCCCTCCTCCCCGCTGTCGCCGAGTCTGCGAAACTCCAGACTGCGCCGACCATCGTCCACGAAACGCTCGGCGCCTCGTTGGAGAAACTCGCCCCGCGTCATCCCTTCATCGACCGCGCCTCGCCCGTCGTCCTCGCCGACTACGTCACGACCGACTCCGGCACCGGCTGCGTCCACACCGCCCCCGGCCACGGCGCCGAGGACTATCTCACCGGCCTCAAATACGGCCTCGAAATCTACTGCCCCGTCGGCGACGACGGCCGCTACCTCGACGACGGCAAAGTCCCCGCCGACCTCGTCGGCGTCTCCTGCCTCGAAACCGTCGAGGATCTTGCCGCCAAGAAGCCCAGCCCCGCCAACCTCGCGGTCCTGAAAAAACTCGCCTCGCCCGACGCCGTCACCGGCCACGTCGCGCTTCTCGCCAAGGCGAAATACGTCCACAGCTACCCCCACTGCTGGCGCTCCAAGACCCCCATCATCTTCCGCGCCGTCGACCAGTGGTTCGTCTCCCTCGACAAGGCCGGCCACCGCGCCAAGGCCCTCGAATCCATCAAGGGCGTCACCTGGTTTCCCGCCTGGGGCCAGGCCCGCATCACCGGCGCCGTCGAGGCCCGCCCCGACTGGTGCATCAGCCGTCAACGCAGCTGGGGCGTGCCGATCATCGCCTTCTACGACGCGAAGAAAAACGCCTACCTCGACGCCTCTGTCGTCCGCGCCGTCGCCGCCAAGATCGCCGCCCACCCGCGCGGCACCAATCTCTGGTATGAATCCCCCGCCGCCGAGCTCCTCGCCGGCGTCGCCCTCCCCGCCGGCTGGCCCGCCGCCTCCGAGCTGAACAACGGCCGCGACACCCTTGACGTCTGGATCGACTCCGGCAGCTCCCACGCCGCCGTCCTTCGTAGTGGCCAAG
>CBIHRE010000825.1:0-1743 GCA_966212385.1 uncultured Akkermansia sp.
TCGCGTGAAGCGTGACGACTTCATGAAGGAGGTCATCGCCCAGACCGTCGGCATCGTCGAACGCGTCAAAGGCTACGAGGAAGACGACTCCACCTCGCGCGTCACCGACATTATCAACCCCGGCGACAACAAGCCCCTCCTCGAAACCCTCCGCGGCTACAAATCCCAGGACGGTTCCCTCATGATCTACAAGGTCATGACCGGCCGCAAAATCGAGGAAGAGGAGATCCGCCAGCTCGTCACCACCGGCGAGGTCGGCCCGCTCGACGGCTTCGTCTCGCCCCGCACCGGCAACCGCTTCCCCGCCAAACTCCGCCTCGTCCCCGACGAGAAATCCGAGGAGCCCGGCAAGAAAAAGGTCGCGATGGATTTCGGCGAAAAGACCGACCTCGGCGAACTCGTCCCCTTCTGGACCGACCCGAAGACCGACGCCGAGCTCTGCGAAGCCCCGACCAAATACATCCTCCGCCAGAAAAACGCCGAGGGCGCCTGGGAGCAGACCTTCTCGCTCTCCCGCATCCTCTGCAAACGCGAGCTGAAGCGCGATGAGGTCGTCTCCTGCATCGAGACCGGCCGAACCCCGCTCATCGAGGACTTCATCAGCAAGTTCGGCCGCCCCTTCAAAGCCTTCCTCGTCAAGGCCGGCAACAAGGCCTCCTTCGAATTCCCGCCCCGCGAGCCCAAGACCGGCAAGGACGGCAAGCCCGTGGAGCGCAAAGCCAAGGCCAAGCTCGACCTCTCCAAGGCCCAAAAACTCGGCCCCAGCCCCGCCCACAAGGACGGCGAACTTTACCAAACCGACGACGCCTACGTGGTCGTGAAGGACGCCGCCAGCGACAACCCCCGCGCCGTCTTCCAGACCAAGCTCGAGGTCGCCGGCAAAAAGATCACGCCCGAGATCGTGAAGGCGCTCCTCGCCGAAGGCCGCACCGACCTGCTCGACGGTTTCATGTCCAAGGCCGGCCGCGCCTTCAGCGCCTACCTCGTCCTCTCCAAGACCAAGTCCAAGGCCGACTTCGAGTTTCCCCCGCGTTGATAAGCGCCTCATACCGCCCGACTTTCCGCGCGGCCTGAAGAGCGCCGCCCACCACGAGGCCCCGTTATCGCCCATTCCCCCGCCCACCCTCTCGCGGGCGGATGGGACTCGGCTGTCTCGCGTCCTGAAAAGCTCCCGCCGCGTAACCCGTCGGCGTCGCGGGGCGTCACGCTTCGGACACGCCGCCAAGCCCCGCCCTTTCCATGAAATCTAACACCAAAAACATCGCCATCGTTTTCCTCGCCGCGACCACGCTGGGACTCGGCGTGCAACTCTACAGCACCAGCCAGAAGCTCAAGGACGCGCAGAAGGCTCCGTCGCTTCAAGTGAAACGCAGCGACATCACCGTGGCCGCCGCCCCCGCCCCCATTTCCGCTCCGGCCCCCGCCGCGGCCCCGGCCGCCGAGGCCGCGCAAGAAATGGGTCCGCCCGAAGGCCAAGGTGGCCCCGGAAACCAAGGCGGTCGCGGCAATCGCGGCGGGTTTGGCCAGCAGATGGCCGAACTCATGAAAGACCCCGAGGTCGCCGCCGCCATGAAGCTCGAGCAGGAGGCTCGCATCGAGCAGCGCTACGGCGCCCTCTTCAAGCAGCTCAACCTGCCCGCCGAGAAGGTGGCCGAGCTCAAGTCGATGCTCGCCGAGCGCGAAAACGCGATGCGCGACGTCATGACCACCGCCGCCGCGCAAGGGCTAAACCCGCGCGACAAC
>CBIHRE010000826.1:0-1742 GCA_966212385.1 uncultured Akkermansia sp.
GCCGACGCCCAGACCCGTCCCTACGGCTACGCCAACCCCACCTTGACCGCGACCATCACCGGCTTCGTCGGAGGCGAAACGTCCACGATCCTCTCCGGCGCCGCGCAACTGAGCACCACCGCCAACGCCGCCAGCCTCCCCGGCCCCTACACGATCACCGCCGCCCTCGGCACCTTGAGCGCGCCCAACTACACCTTCGCCTTCGCCGACGGCACCCTCACCGTGCGCAAGCTCGTCTACACCGACTGGCAAGCCGAGCGGTTCACCGCCCTCGAACTCGCCGACGCGGCGATCAGCGGCCCGCTCGCCGACCCCGACTTCGACGGCATCACGAACCTCGCCGAATTCGCCTTCGACACCGACCCGCACAGCGGCGCCTCCGGCCCGCCCTCGCTCACCTACGTCGGCGCCCTTTCGGGCGGTGGCACGCTCGCCGCCACCGGCCACCCCGTCACGCTTTTCGACGCGAACACCGGCCTCGATTTCCGCGCCGTTTTCATCCGCCGCGCCTCCGCCTACACCGCCGGCCTGACCTACACGGTCCTCTTCAGCAGCGACCTCGTCACCTGGACGCCCGTCACGGATGCTCCGACCGTCCTCGCCACCGACGGCCTCCTCGAAGTCGTGAGCCTCCCCTGTCCCGCGCTCTTCAACAACGGCGAAGACCGCGCCTTCTTCCGCATCCAAGTCCAAAACTCCAACTGAACGGGGCCTTGCATCCTTTCGGCTCTACACTCGCAGCGCCCTTCGTGTGGAAGGGTTTTCAACCAAGAACCGAGAAGAGGAGCCGCTCCGGCCCGGAGTTGTTGATCCGATCCCCAAACAGACAGAGAGGGGACAGCTGGATCCTGCCAAATTCAGCGACTTCACGCCTTCCTTGGTCTCTCCCAAGCCGGCTCTAGTGCATCATCCCTAATGTAAAATAATTGCTAACACCAGCCATTCCTAGCGCTCTAGCTCGGAGCCGCCTCCCGGTTTTCGCCTACCTGTCCCGCTTCTTCCACCGCCAATGAAAAACCCCTTTCTTCACTTCGCCCCGCTCTTGGTTGTGTTAAGCGCATCGTTTCTGCACGCGGCCCCGGTCGTCGTGCAGCCGACGGTCCTCGCCAATCCACCTCTGTTCGGCACCAGCTATGTCGCCGCCAATTCCTGCAATCAGGTGGGTCTCAGCGTCCCCTATACGAGCGGCTCCACCGCCTACTCGACCTACGTCGCGCAGAACCCCGTCCAAGGCACCAACGGGTCCATCGTCACCTCCTTCGTCATGACCGCCGACGGTTATCCGACCGGCAATTGGGATTACGACCTCGGCGCCACCTACTCGCTGAAGCACTTCCTCTTCTGGAACACCCAGAACGATCTCACGACCTACGTGAAAACCTTCGAGATCCTCGTCGCCAACAACCCCTCGTTCACCGGCGCCACCTCCGCCGGCACCTTCACCGCCAGCCCATCGTCCACCGAGTATCCGACCCCGCTCGAGACTTTTAACCTCAGCGCCACCACCGGCCGTTACGTGAGGTTCAAGGTCACCGCCAACAACGGCTCCAGCCGCATGCTCTTCGGCGAAGTGGCCTTTGCCGGCGATCCCGTGGTCATCGACACCACCGCGCCCACGCTCACCGCCGTCTCGATCTCGTCCAACAACGCGAGCTCCACCTGGGCCAAGCTCGGCGACACCCTCACTCTCACCTTCACCGCCAGCGAAGCCATCAACACCCCCACCGTCACCCTCGCCGGCC
>CBIHRE010000827.1:0-1738 GCA_966212385.1 uncultured Akkermansia sp.
TGTCGAGCGGCTGGGCGATCGGCACCCACGCTTGGCGGCAGGCGGTGGCGCGGGACCACGCGCATCTCGCGCTCAATCCCGGTCTCGGCGCATCGGAGGCGCGAGCCCTGCGCGAGGCGGCTTGGACGGCGCGCTTGGACATTCTCCTGGGGGAGGCGAAGCGGACTTTGGAGGAGCAAAATAAGGGACGGGTTAAAAACGATTGAAATACAGCCTCGTTTCATCCTGCCTCTCCATCGCTTCGGTAACACTTCTCCCGTCGTCCTCGTCGCGTCATGCGCACCGCCCGCATCAAACTCCCGACTGCCGAACGCGACTCCGTCTATCACTGCATGACTCGCACGGTGAACGGCGCCTTCCTCCTCGACGACGTCGCCAAGGAAACCCTCAGAAAACAGCTCTGGCAGATCGCCGACTACTGCGGTGTTCAGGTTCTTACCTACGCCCTCATGTCGAACCACTTCCACGTGCTCTTGCGCGTGCCAAAGGCTTCGTCGGTCTCCGATGAGGAACTGCTGCGCCGATATTCGGTGCTTTATCCAAAGCCCACTCGTTTCCAGCAGGCCCGCCTCGATGTCATCGGCTCTTGGCTGAAATCCGACGATCCCGAGGGCGCGGCTTGGCGCAAACGCCAGCTCGCGATGATGGGCGACGTCTCCCAGTTCATGAAGCTCCTCAAGCAGCGCTTCTCCGTCTGGTTCAATCGCACCCACAACCGCTACGGCACCCTCTGGGCCGAGCGCTTCAAATCCGTCCTCGTCGAGGGCCAAGGCAAAATCCTCGAGACGATGGCCGCCTATATCGACCTCAACGCCGTCCGCGCCGGCCTCGTCTCCGATCCCAAAGACTACCGTTTCTGCGGCTATGGCGAAGCCGTCGCCGGCGGCTCGAAAGCCCAAGCCGGCCTCCGCGCCATCCTCACCGGCGAAACGTCTCCCGCTTGGGAACAGGCCCAGGCCGACTACCGCCTCACTCTCTTTGGCGTCGGTTCCGGCGCCCGCCCCGGTGAAGGAACCATTTCGCCGGCCGAACTACAGATGGTCGTCAAGGCAAAGGGCCGGCTTCCTCGCGCCACTGTCCTTCGCTGCCGCATCCGCCACTTCACCGACGGCGCCGTCATCGGCACCCAGGCCTTCGTCGCCGAACACCTCGCCGCCTACCGCGTCCGCACCGGTCGCCGACGAAACTCTCCGCCAAAACCTCTGCCCGCTTTCACCGATTGGGGCGGCGATTTCGCCACGCTACGTGGATTGAGGCGCTTTGCCTCCAGTTAGGTGGGCTAGGCAGGCGCGGCACGCCCTCACGGCGACCTGCGTTTTCCGCCGCGCCTGAATTCCCCGGAGCTCGGCGAAGTTCCGCCCCTGCGCGCTATCCTTAGCCCTATCCTCCGACCCGACCGCTTTCCGGTTGCGGGCGTGCGGGTGCGTCGCAGGCCTCGCCGTCGTGACCGTTTGCGAGGCTCCGGCCTCGGACGATCCAACCCCACACTCCCATGCCTTCACGCTCCCGCTCCTCCTTCGCCTTTGCCGGATCCTGCGCCCTTGCTCTTCTGGCTTCCGCCCTCCCCGCCTCGGCCCAACGCACCGTCGCCCATTGGAACTTCGACGCCGGAACCGCGGCCACCACCTTCGCCGCCAGCCCCGTGGTCGATCTCTCTGGCAACGACTAAGCCATCAACGGCTAAGACGACATCGTCGGCCCCTCCTACTCGAGCGACACGCTGACCGGAAAAGGTCTT
>CBIHRE010000828.1:0-1729 GCA_966212385.1 uncultured Akkermansia sp.
GTTCACCCTGCCGGCCGCGCTCTGTTTTTCCGCCCTAGGAGACCGACCAGTTCCCCAAGCAGCGAGTCATCCCCGCCAACGCACGGTCCCCCGGAGTTGCGTAACCCATTAGGTTACACAACTCCGGATTCCGGGATTTTCGTTTCGGTGTCGGCTCAGATCGCCGTCCAGCGGTCTCGCGGAGCCTCGTAGGAGCCGAGCCCGGGCTTTTTGTTGCCCCGCTCCTCCGCCGCGCATCTTTTGCTCCGTTTATGCTGACGATTTCCGACGTCTCCAAGTCCTACGGCACCCGCGAACTCTTCTCGGACGTCTCCCTTTTCATCGCCCGCACCGACCGCCTCGGCCTCATCGGCCCCAACGGCGCGGGCAAATCCACCCTCTTCGGCCTCATCCTCGGCGAGGAGCGCCCCGACACCGGCACCATCGAGTGGGAACGCGGCGCCGACTTCGGCTACCTGCCCCAGGAATCCGCCCCCGTCGGCGACGAGACCATCCTCGGCATCGCCACCTCCGGCAAACCGCTCGAACCCACCGAGGACAACTGGGACATCGACTACACCCTCGAGCCCCGCGCCCGCACCATCCTCGCCGGCCTCGGCTTCAAGGAAGGCGACGCCGAGAAGCCCGCGAAATCCTTCTCCGGCGGCTGGATCATGCGCGCCCACCTCGCGCGCCTCCTCGTCTCCGAGCCCGCTCTCCTCCTCCTCGACGAGCCGACGAACCATCTCGATCTCGAGGCCCTGCTCTGGTTCCAGGACTACCTCACGCGCTACCCCGGCGGCCTCGTCGTCATCTCCCACGACCGCGCCTTTCTCAACGCCCTCTGCACCGGCATGCTCGAGCTGCGCGCCGGCACGCTCCATTATTACCACGGCAACTACGACGACTTCCTCCGCGAGCGCGTCGCCCGCAAGG
This sequence comes from uncultured Akkermansia sp., assembly GCA_966212385.1. Taxonomy (GTDB): domain Bacteria; phylum Verrucomicrobiota; class Verrucomicrobiia; order Opitutales; family Opitutaceae; genus IMCC26134_A. The sequence continues at coordinate 916 of CBIHRE010000828.1, forward strand.
AGCAGCAAGCCGCCGCCTTCAAGAACCAGCAGCGCGAGATCGCCCACCTCCAGAAGTTCGTCGACCGCTTCGGCGCCAAGGCCTCCATGGCCTCCCGCGCCAAATCGAAGGAGAAGCAGATCGAACGCCTCAAGGAGGACGCCGTCGAGGAGCCCGAGGAGGAACTGAAGCGCGTCAACTTCCGCTTCCCGCAGCCCGTCCGCTCCGGCCTCAAGGTCATCGAGCTGAAAAACGTCCGCCAAGCCTACGGCGACAAAGTCGTCTACACCGACCTCAATTTCACCGCCGAGCGCGGCCAGCGCATCGTGCTCGTCGGCCCCAACGGCGCCGGCAAATCCACCCTCTTAAAAATCCTCGCCGGCAACATCCCGATCCAGGGCGGCGTGCGCGAACTCGGCACCAACGTCACCGCCGGCTACTTCGCCCAGCAGCGCACCGACACCCTGCGCGAAGACGCCTCCGTCCTCGAGATGATGATGGAGCTGCGCACCAACGAGAACCAGCTCACCGAGCAACAGGCCCGCGCCATCCTCGGCAGCTTCCTCTTCCGCAAGGACGACGTGTTCAAGAAAGTCGGCGTGCTCTCCGGCGGCGAAAAATCCCGCCTCAACCTCGCCCGCCTCCTCGTCGATCCGCCCAATCTCCTCCTCATGGACGAGCCGACCACGCACTTGGACATCCCCTCGATCGACGCGATGGTCAACGCGCTCAAGGGCTACACCGGCACGCTCATCTTCATCTCCCACGACGTGCACTTCATCCGCTCGCTCGCCGAGACCGTGCTCCACGTCCACAGCGGCCGCCTCACTCCCTA
>CBIHRE010000829.1:0-1722 GCA_966212385.1 uncultured Akkermansia sp.
CAGGTGCGCATCGCGAAGACGATGGGCTTGAACATGCTCAATTTTCACCGCGCGATCGGAAACCCGGTCGTGCTCGAGAAGGCGGACGAGCTGGGGCTGCTCTACTATGAGGAGCCGGGCGCGCATAAATCGGTCGGGCGCGATCCCTTTGGCAGCCGGCTCGCGCGGGAGAAACTGCTGCGCATGGCGCGGCGCGATCGCAGCCATCCCTCGCTCGTGATCTATAACCTCATGAACGAGTGGGGCGGCAAGGGTGAGGCGCCCGATCCGGTGGACGTGGCCCGCTACCGCGACGACATGGCGGCCGCGCATCGGATCGATCCGAGCCGGGTGATCGTGCTCACCTCGGGCTGGGCGCGGGGCAAGGATATCGACGATCCGGTGAAGCTGCATTTCCGGCCTTTCGACGACGCGCCGCACGTGAGCGGGTGGTATGATTTTCACCACGCGGGCGGGCCGGCGGTGTGGAACGAAAGTCTCTATCGTAGCCCGGCCGATTTTTACGGGGAGACGGACAACACCCGCGAAATCGTTTTCTGGGGCGAGGAGGGCGCGCTATCGACTCCGCCACGACTGGAGCTGATCAAGGCCGACCTTGACGCGGCGCCGCGCCTGGGCTGGGACGGCGCGGGGTATCAGGCGTGGTTCCGGGAGTTCGACGCGTTTATCACGCGGAAAAACCTGCGCTCCGTGTTTCCCTCGGTGGACGCGCTCACGTCGGCGATGGGTGGGATTTCGCTCTATCATCAGGGCCGGAAAATAGAGAGCATGCGGATGTCGAACGTGGCCGATGGCTACGCGATCAACGGCTGGGAGGCCGAGCTGATCGAGAATCACTCCGGCGTGGTCGATTGCTTCCGAAATCCGAAGGGCGATCCGGCCATCCTGGCCTATTACAACCAGCCGCTCTACGTCGCGGTGAAGGTCCGCAACACGATCACGCGGCCGGGAGGCGAGGTCGTGACGGATTTTTTCGCGGTCAACGAAAAGGACCTGCGCGGGCCGCATCGGCTGCGCGTTTCGTTGCGCGATCCGGCCGGGCGCGAGTTGGTGGCGACGGAGCGGGAGGTGCGCCTGAGCGGCGGCGAGGTCTACGGCGAGTTGCTTGCCGAGGCGGTGCGGTTGCAGGTGTCGGCGGGAAGCGCGGGCATGTGCCGGGTCGAGGCGAGCCTTTGCGATGCGGGCGGGGTCGAGCGCGCGCGAGGGCGTGACGAGGTGCTGGTGGTGGATTGGCAAAGCGCGCCGGTGGCGGGCGCGGGGGCGGTGTGGGAGAGCGGCGACCAAGTGAGGCGCTTTTTGCGAACGGAGAAGGCGCGCGAGATTCCGGCGCCGGAGAGTGGCGCGGGGAGGCTCGACTGGGTCGTCGCCGCGAGAGGGCCGTTTGAAAGCGAGCCGGTCGCCATCCCGGCCTCCGCGTGGAGCCTGGCGGGGGGAGGGGCGGGGTTGCGCGCGACTTTTTTCTCGGACCGGCGTTTCGAGAAACCGGTGCACGAGCGCATCGACCCGATGGCGAGCATCGCGGTGGACGACGGCGCAGCGCCTGATCCGGCGCTGTCGGTGATGACGGATTTCGGCGTGAGATGGGAAGGGTTGCTCACCGCGACGCGGGACGGTCGCCACGTTTTTTCGGCGAGGACCAATGGCCGCGCGCGGCTGGTGGTGGACGGGCGCGTGCTCTTCGAGTTTAGCGAGAAACACGCGAAAAGCCGGGGCGAGATCGAG
>CBIHRE010000830.1:0-1721 GCA_966212385.1 uncultured Akkermansia sp.
CTCTTGCCAACTCCGCCCCCGCGCCTGCTCCATCCGCGCCCCTATTCCCGCTCCACCGCGACGCCCAGCGCAACGACCTCGAGACCCTGCGCGCCCTCCTCCGCGCCGATCCCGCCGCCGTCAACGCCACCGATCCTCACGGCGTCACCCCGCTCTTCGTCGCCGCCCACTCGGGCCACCTCGAGATCGCCCGCTTCCTCCTCGACCAAGGCGCCTCCGTCGACGCCGCCACCAGCACCGACGGCTCCACTCCCCTCTGCGTCGCCGCCCACGCCGGCCACCTCGAGCTCGCCCGCCTCCTCCTCGACCACGGCGCCAACCTCGAGGCCGCCACCACCGATACCCGCGCCACGCCCTTCGTCCTCGCCGCCCTCAACGGCCAGACCGCCATGATGGCCCTCCTCCGCGAACGCGGCGCCCGCACCGACGTCGTCGACGCCAACGGCGCCACACCCCTCGCCCGCGCCTCCCTCGCCGGCCAACCCGCCGCCATCAAGGCCCTCCAGGCTTCCGGCGCCGCCATCGATTCCCGCAACGCCGACGGCCAGACGCCCCTCATGCTCGCCGCCCGCGAGGGCCAGACCGAGGCCATCGCCACCCTCCTCGACAACGGCGCCGACATCGCCGCCCGCGACAAGGAAGGCCTCACCGCCCTCCACCAAGCCGCCAAAGAAGGCCGCGGCCCCGCCGCCCGCCTCCTCATCCAGCGCGGCGCCGAGGTGAACGCTCGCGACGCCCGCCTCCGCACCCCGCTCTTCATGTCCGCATTTTATGGATACGCCGAGACCGCCCGCATCCTCTGCGAACACGGCGCCGAGGTCGACGCCCTCGACGAGCAAAAACGCAGCCCGCTCTACATGGCCGCCAAAGACGGCTCGACCGAGACCGCCCTCGTCCTCCTCGACCACGGCGCCAGCGTCCAGGACCGCATCGTCAACGGACGCAGCACCCTTAGCCCGCTCCGCACCGCCGCCCTCGACGGCTACATCGTCATCCTCAAGGCCCTCCTCGCTCGCGGCGCCGACGCCGACGCCGCCCGCCTCGACGACGGCACCACCCCGCTCCTCTTCGCCGCCCAGGGCGGCCACCTCGATGCCATCAAACTCCTCCTCGCCCACGGCGCCCGCCTCGACGCCAAGACCAAGGACGGCCGCACCGCCCTCTGGTTCGCCGCCCAACACGGCTGGCTCTCGATCTGCGATTTCCTCCTCGCCCACGGCCTCGATCTCGAAGCCCGCGACGCCGCCGGCCGCACCCCGCTCTGCATCGCCGCCGAGACCGGCTATCCGCCCACCGTGCGCTTCCTCCTCTCCCGCGGCGCCGCCGCCGACGCGCCCGACGCCGAGGGCCGCACCCCGCTCGCCCTCGCCGCCAAGATCGGCTCCATCGAAAGCGTCGAACACCTCCTCGCCGCCGGCGCCTCCGTCACCACCGCCGACGCCTCCGGCCTCCACCCGCTACATCATCCCGCCCGACGGCGCCTACCTCGAGATCGCCAAGCTCCTCCTCAAAAACGGCGCCGCCCCCGACTCCCCCACGCCCGCCGGCGAGACGCCCCTCCACTTCGCCGCCGCCGAAGGCCGCCTCGATCTCGTCCGCGCCCTCCTCGACCTCCACGCGCCCGCCGACCCCGCCGACTCCGCCGGCCGCACGCCCCGCCACGCCGCCGCCTCCCGCGGCCACGCCGCCATCGTCTCCGCCCTCCTCGCCGCCGGCGCCTC
>CBIHRE010000831.1:0-1710 GCA_966212385.1 uncultured Akkermansia sp.
CTCGTCGGGTCGCGCGGCCCAGCCTGCGCGGCGCAGCAGGTGGCGGGCGAGGTCGGCGTTCCACGCGGAGGGCGGCAGGGGCTGCCAAGCCTCCTGGGGGGGGAGCGTAGGGGCGGGCATGGGGGACGGGCGGAGTTTAAGACCAGACGCGAGGGGAAGGGCGAGGTTTCTCAGCCCGGGAAAGCACCCTGTTTTCCCCGGTGCGCGTAACGGGAGGTCTGCGGCTTTCGGAAGCTGGCCGCAGGGACGCGGGGGGCGAGCGGCTCAAACGCCGAGCGAGGTGCGGTAATGGCGGGGGACGCGCTTCGTGACCGAGCAAAGCGTCTCCCAAGGAATGGTTTCCGCGAGGCGGCTGAACTCGGTGAGCGGGATCTCGGCGCCGGCTTGGCGGCCGACGATCACGGCTTCATCCCCGGGCGCGACCTCGGGCAGGTCGGTGACGTCGACGATGGTTTGGTCCATCGTGACGCGGCCGAGGATGGGGCAACGATGTCCGCGCACGAGGACATGGCCGCGGTTGCTGACGGCGCGGGGGATGCCGTCGCCGTAGCCCGCGGTGAGCACGGCGACGCGCGAATCGCGTTTCAACACATGCGTCCGGCCGTAGCTGATGCCGGTGCCGGCGGGGAGGCGCTTCACGAGTCCCACGCGGGTGCGGAAACTGAAAACCGGTTCGGCGGGGACGCCCGAGAGGAGGGAATTGGCGACGGGGCGGATGCCGAACTGGAGGAGGCCGACGCGCACGGCGTTGAACGGGCCGGCCTGCTCGATGGTGTCGAGGCCGGCGCTGTTGTCGGCGTGGATGAGGAGACGTTCGCGTTGCTGTTCGAGCCCCGGGCATTGCGTCTCGAGCGCGGCGAGGAAGCGACGACGCTGCTCGGCGGTGAACGCGGCGTCATCGTCGGAACTGGAGAAGTGCGTGTAGATGCCTGCGAGGCGCAGGTAGGCGGTGCGATGGAGGGCTTCGTAGACAGGCGCCACGTCCTCGTGCCAGGCGCCGAGACGGCCCATGCCGGTGTCGATTTTGAGGTGGACGTCCACGTGCCGGCGGGCGGCGGCGGCGGCGCGGTCGAGGCGCTCGACCTCGTCGACCGAGGAGACGGTGGCGGCGATGTCGTATTCGGGAGCGAGGCGCATTTCCTCGGGCAGGAGCGCGCCGAGGACGAGTATGGGCCAGTCGGGGCCGATCTCGCGGAGGGCGGCGGCCTCTGCGAGGTTGGCGACGGCGAAGAGATCGGCGCCCGAGTGCATGAGGCGCGCGGCGATTTGCGGGAGGCCGTGTCCGTAGGCGTCGGCCTTGACCACCGCGACGTAGCGCATGTGGGGCGGAAGCGCGGCGCGGATGCGGTGGAGGTTGCGCTCGAGCGCGGCGAGATCGATCTCGGCCCAGCAGCGATGGGGCAAGGTCGCGGGCGTGCTCATCGGGCGGGCGGGAGCGGCGAGGCGGCGGGCGCCTGGTGAACTTGCGGCGTCCACGCGACGTAGCTCGGTTGCTCGTGAAGGAACGCCTCGGGCTCGGGCGACTCGTGGAAAAACGGCTCGTCGGGCGCGGCGGCGATCAGGTCGGCGGCGGACCAAGCGAGGGCCCGCGGCTCCGCGCCGGGGGGCAGGGCCGACCAGCGGCGAAAGTTGTCGGGCGTGCCGAGCGTGGCGCGCGCCCCCCCGTGCCCCCGCCGGCCCCGGCCCCCGGGAAGCGGCGGGGTGGGGCGG
>CBIHRE010000832.1:0-1710 GCA_966212385.1 uncultured Akkermansia sp.
AAAACCGCGCCAAGGACGGCTCCTTCTACTGGGTCGACACCACCATCGTCCCCTTTCTCAACGAGCACGGAAAACCCCGCGAATATGTCGCCATCCGCGCCGACATCACCTCGCGCAAACTCACCGAGGAAGCCCTGCGCGCCGCCGCCAAGGAGGTCGCCGATCTCAAGGCCGCCCTCGACGAGCACGCCATCGTCGCGATCACCGATCCCCGCGGCCGCATCACCCACGCCAACGACAAGTTTTGCGCGATTTCCAACTACTCCCGCGAAGAACTCATCGGCCAGGACCACCGCATCATCAACTCCGGCTCCCATCCGCCGGAGTTTTTCCGCGAACTTTGGTCCGTCATCGGCCGCGGCCAGGTCTGGCGCGGCGAGATTAAAAACCGCGCCAAGGACGGCTCCTTCTACTGGGTCGACACCACCATCGTCCCCTTCCTCAACGAATACGGCAAGCCCCGCCAATACGTCGCCATCCGCGCCGACATCACCCAGCGCAAAAAGACCGAGGAGACCAACGCCATGCTCGCGGCCATCGTCGCCTCCTCGCAGGACGCGATCATCAGCCACGACACCGCCGGCACCATCCTCACCTGGAATCAAGGCGCGGCCTCTTCCTTCGGTTACCGCGCCACCGAGGTCGTCGGCACCTCCATCCTGGAGCTCACCCCGCTCGACCTCCGCCCCGCCGAGATCGAACACCTCAACGCCGTCCGTCGCGGCGAAAAACACCAGCAGTATGAGACCGTGCGCCTCCACAAAGACGGCGCCCGCGTCAACGTCCTCGTCACCCTCTCGCCCGTGCGCGACGAAACCGGCCGCGTGATCGGCGTGTCGAACATCGCGCGCGACATCACGGAGCGAAAAAAACTCGAGGCCCAGTTCCTCCGCACCCAGCGCATGGAGGCCATCGGCACCGTCGCCGGCGGCGTGGCCCACGATCTCAACAATCTGCTCTCCCCGATGCTCATGGTCCGCTCCTTGCTGAAAAACGAGCTACGCGGCCAGGCCGAGCGCGAGATCCTGGACACCGTCCATCAAGCCGCGCGACGCGCCGCCGGCATCGTGCGCCAGCTCCTCGCCTTCAGCCGCGGCGAAGAAGGCGAAAGGCACGCCGTGGAGGTCTCGCTCATCTACCGGGAGATCGCCGCGTTTCTCCGCGAAACCTTCCCGAGGGAAATCACCATCGCCGCCACCTCCCAACGCGGGCTCTGGGCGATCGTCGCGGATCCCACCCAAGTCCACCAAGTGTTGATGAACCTCTGCGTCAACGCCCGCGACGCCATGCCCAAGGGCGGCACGCTCTCCCTCACCGCGCAAAACGTCGAGTTGAGCGAGACCGAGGCGCAGCTCAACCCGCGCGCCCACGCCGGCCCCTACGTCCTGATGACCGTCGCCGACAACGGGACGGGCATCCCGCCCGGCATCATCGAGCGGATCTTCGACCCCTTCTTCACCACCAAGGAGGTCAGCCACGGCACCGGCCTGGGCCTCTCCACCGTCGCCGGCATCGTCAAGGGCCATGGCGGCTTCGTCACCGTTTACAGCGAGCCGGGCGCGGGCACGTCCTTCAACGTCTACCTCCCCGCCGCCGTGGACGCCGCCATCGCGCCCCCGCGCGAGGAACACGCCGCCGCGCCGGCCGGGCGCCAGGAGCTGATCCTCGTCGTCGACGACGAATTCGCCATCTCCGCCAGCCTGAGACAGC
>CBIHRE010000833.1:0-1704 GCA_966212385.1 uncultured Akkermansia sp.
GAGGCCTGGACGGTGATGGTGCCGGCGCCGGTGATGGTGAGGGTGTTGCCGCTGATCGTGGCGGAGCCGGACGTCACGGCGTAGGTGATCGGGGCGAGGCCATGGTCGGAGGTGGCTGCCAGAGTCACGGTGTTGGTCGCCGCGTTCGCGCCAAGGATGCGATCGGGGATGTCGTTGAAGGTGAGGGTCTGCGGGATAAGCAGGCCGTCGTGGGAGCCGGGCTCGCCGCCGACGAGGATGGCGAGGTAGGGCCGGGATTCGTTGTTGTAGGTCGAGAAGTAACCGCCGACCCAGATGCGGCCGATTTCGTCGAGGGCGATGGTTCTGATGGCGCTGAAGTAGAAGGGGGCGAAGATGTTTGCGCCGCCTTCAAGGCTATCGTCGAGGCCGGTGGCGGGATCGGTGCGCTTCAGGACGCCGAAGGAGCCGGAGAGCACTTTGCCGTCGGGCTGGAGGGCGAGGCATCCAATGGAATTATAGGGGGCATGGTTGGCGGAGTAATCGGCGATCAAGGCGCCGGTGGTCGCGTTTAGGCGACGCAGATAGTTGGGCGGGGATACGCTGCTGCCGCCCAGGACGAGCGAGTTATCCGGGAGGAGCAGCATGGCCATGCCTCGAACGGGGTAGGAACTGTTGGCGGCGTGGGGCACGAAGCCGGTGTCACGCACGCCGGTGGCGGAGAGCAAAAAGGTGCCGGAGCCACCGCCGACGTAGAGGCGTCCGTCGGAGCGAAGGAGCAGGGAGCGGACGCCGTCGCTGATCGTATTGGGCGGAGTGAAGGCGGGGTCTAGCGAGCCGGTGGAGCCGAGGCGGGCGACGTAGTGGGAAGGGACGCCGTTTACGGTGGAGAAGAAACCACCGATATAGACGCCGCCGTCGTGGGTCGGGGCGAGAGCTTCGACGGAGTTGTCCGGACCGGTGGTGGTATCGAACGCGGTATCGAGCGCGAGGGCGGGGGAGAGGCGGGCGACGCGGCGTGCGGTCGTGGTGGTGGAACCAAAGGTGACGGCGGTGAAGCTACCTCCGACGAAGATACGGCCGGCCTTATCTTGGGCGAGGGAGCTGATGGAGCCGTTGAAGGTGGGCGCGAAGGTGGCGTCGAGGGTCCCGTCGGCGAGGAAGCGGGCGATGCGGCCGCGGTTTTGCGAGGTGCCGTGGAGGCGGATGGTGGTAAAGTCGCCGGCGACGAGCATGGAGCCGTCGGCGAGGCGGAGGATGGCGTGGACCGGGCCGTCCGGAATCGGTTGGACCGGGCCGAGGCCGGCGGCGAGGGCGCCGGGGCGGCGCGTGACGGTGAGGCGGGCGAGGTCGGAGACGGCGGTGCCGTGGGCGTTGGTGGCGCGAAGACGGTATTCGCCAGCCTGGGCGAAGGTGAGGCCGGTGATGGTCAACTCGGGGGTGGTGGCGCCGGAGATGGTGACGCCGGCGGCGGTGCCGTCGGTGAGTTCGGTGGTGCCGTGGAGCCAGCGGTAGGTGAGGGGGGCGGCACCGAAGGCCTGACTGGTGAACGTGGCGGCGGCGCCGAAGTCGGCGGCGAGGTCGGACGGGGCCCAGGTGATCAGGGGCACGGCGCGGCCGATGAGTTTGGCGGCGGCGCTGGTGACGGAGGTCGAGGAGCTGGTGACGACGACGGTGTAGTCGGCGGTGTCGGAGGCGACGAGATCGGCGATGGCGAGCGTCGCGGTAGACGATCCGCTGATACGG
>CBIHRE010000834.1:0-1704 GCA_966212385.1 uncultured Akkermansia sp.
AGTTTCCTAAAAAGAGGATGTGCCGGAATTCGCACAGCGACAGTCGGTTTGCCCGCGGTGACGATATCCGGGACCCTTGCGGTTTTGGGCAAAACCAAGGTCAAGGGGCCGGGCCAAAGCGCCTCCGCGAGCTTCAAGGCGACTTCGTTGGGCTGCGCGACGAGCGACAAATCCCGCATCGAGGCCAAGTGAACAATAAGAGGGTCGGTGGTGGGGCGACCTTTCGCCTCGAAGATCTTTTCGCAGGCGGACTCTGAAAGGGCGTCCGCCGCGAGCCCGTAGACCGTCTCCGAGGGCACGCCGACGATTTCACCGCGGCGTAGCGCGGCGGCCAAGCGGGCGAGGTTTGTCTCCGTCGGGCGGAAAATCCGAGGCTGTGAACGGCGAATGGGCATAAAAAAACCGGGGCGGCGTAATGCGGCCCCGGTCTGAAAGCGAACTCGGCCTTATTGGGCGAGCAGCATGGCGCGGCTGCGCTTGATCGTCTTGGTGACGCGGCGCTGCTGCTTGGCGGAGAGATGGGTATACTTGCGCGGAAGGATCTTGCCGGTGTCGGTGACGAACCGGGCCATCAGCTCGGGCTGGGTGAAGGGGAAAGCCTCGGGCGTGAGGGATTGGGTGGTGGTCTCGGTGGCGGTCATTGTTGAAAAAGACGAAAAGGACATCGGATCGCGGCGGCTGATGTCAACGGAGATTCGGCGGGGGCCTAAAAACAAACGGCCTCTTTGTGAGAGGCCGTTTGTCCAAGCGGTGTTTTAAGCGGAGGCTTTGGCCGGCGTCTTGGAATCGTCGGAAGAGTCCGAGTCGCCATCATCACCGGCGGCTACGACGTAGTAGTCCTTGTAAGACTTATCGTAATACTGGGCGTAGTAGTAGCCGGAGACCGCGAGGTTCAGGCCGTTGAGCACGGCGCCGTAGCAGGTGACGTTCGACTCAAGCAGGCGACGGGCGGCGGCTTGGGCCGCTTTACGGCGAACCTTGTTGAAGAAGATCGTGAAGATCGAGCCATCAACGAGCGGAAGCACCACCAATGCATCGGACACGGCCGCCAAGGGCGGAGTGTCGATGAACACGCGGTCGTAGCGCTTACGAAGGTCAGAGACCATGATCTCGAAGGCCTTGTTGTTGAGGATCTGGGTGGGATTCTTTGCGCGTCCGCCGGTGGGAATGACGTCCAAGTTGGGATGCACGTCCTTGAGAACGACGTCGTCCAACTTGGCGGCTCCGGAGCAAACATCGATCACGCCCTTGAGATTCTCGCGGCGGAACGATTTGTGGATGTTTGGCTTGCGAAGGTCGCAGTCGACCACGCAAACGCGATCGCCGTGGGCTGCGTAGACGAGCGCGAGGTTCGTTGTGGTGAACGATTTGCCTTCGCCAGGGATCGTCGAGGTGGTGAGGATGACCTTGGCGTCCTTGGCGTCGTCGCGAAGGCGGAGACTGGAATGGAGCGTCAGGAATGCTTCGGCGACTTGGCGATCAGCGTTGTTAATCACGATCTGAGCCTTGTCGGGCTGCTCCATCTTCTTGATTTGCGGGATGATGCCCAGCAGCGGGAGGCCGACGACGGACTCGATGTCGAAGGAGCTCTTCACGCGATCATCGATGAAGGCTACGAAGAAGGCAAAGGCCAAGCCCAAGCCGAGACCACCAACCACGCCAATACCGATGTTCAGCGGGATGTTTGGGTCGGCGTAGCGGTTC
>CBIHRE010000835.1:0-1703 GCA_966212385.1 uncultured Akkermansia sp.
CCGCGCCCGCTGCCTGGATATCGAGCCACGGGCGGAGGGACCCGCCCGTCCACCTGGAATCTGGAAGCAACCAGCCATTGGTATCATCAGGGGTGTGCGTGCGGGACGGACGCGAACGGGCGGCTCAGGGCAGCAGCTCGAGGCGCGAGTTTTTGACCTCGGTGGTTTTGACCGGCTCGCCTTTGTCGGCGCGGATGCGGACGCGCTCGAAGACGATGCCGTCGCCGTAGGCGAGATCGGCGCCGGTGCCGGCGGAGAGATCGACATCGCGGAAGGTGATGTTTTGAAGCGGCTGCTCGGGCAGGCCGCGCAGGGTGAAGGCGGCCTTGGAGCCGCGGGAGACGATGTCCTCGAAGAGGATGTTGCGGAAGGTCGGCGTGCCTTCGTCGGGCGTCACGACGGCCTCGGCGGGTTTTCCGTTCGAGGCGTAGAGGAAGTTGAAGTCGATGGCGCTGCCGGCGATGGAGCTCATGCGGATGCCGCGGACGTGGACGTTTTCCACGAGGCCACCGCGACCGCGGGCGGTCTTGAAGCGGAGTCCGAGGTCGGTGCCGATGAAGGTGCAGTTGCGCACGAGGACGTTGCGCACGCCGCCGGACATCTCGCTGCCGATGGTGAAACCGCCGTGGCCCTCGTAGACGACGCAGTTTTCGATGAGCACGTCCTCGGTGGGCACGCCGAGGCGGCGGCCGGAGGCGTTCATGCCCGACTTGATGCAGAGGCCGTCGTCGCCGGTGTCCACGAGGCAGTCGCTCACGTGGACGCGGCGGCAGGAATCGATGTCCATGGCGTCGCTGTTTTGCGCCCAGCGGTCGTTGAGGATCTTGAGTCCGCGGAGGGTGAGGTCCTCGCAGAGCCAGGGATGGAGGGTCCAGTTGGGGGCGTTGCGGAAGGTGACGCCTTCGAGGAGCACGCGGCGGCAGTCGAGGAGGCGGAGCAGGCGCGGGCGGAGGTAGACGCGATAGGGTTCGTAGGCGGACAAATCGAGCGAGCCCTTGGCCTCGAGCGCGTCGGTGGCGGCGGCGCCGTCCATCGCGGCCTGGCTGGGCCACCACTCGTTGCCCTTGGCGTTGAGCACGCCGCCGGAGGCGACGAGGTTTTTCCAGAAGCCTTCGGTGACTTTGGCTTTTTTGATGAGACGCCAGGCGTCGCCGCCGCCGTCGATCACGCCGGAGCCGGTGATGGCGACGTCCTCGAGTTTTTCGCCGGAGATGGGCGAGGTGGTATGGACGGATTTTTCGCCGCGGGCGTCGAAGACGCGCAGCGGGTAGAGCGCGTAGTCGCGGGAAAACTGGATGAGCGAGCCCGGCTCGAGGTGGAGTCGGACGTGGCTGCGGAGCTGGATGGGGCCGGTGAGCCAGATGCCGGAGGGAACGACGAGCGTGCCGCCGCCGCGCTCGTCGAGGGCGGCGAAGGCGCGCTCGAAGGCGGCGGTGTTGAGCGTCTCGCCGTCGGGGCGGGCGCCGAAGTCGGCGAGGCTGACGCGACCTTCGGGGATGCGCGGTGCCGCGGGGGCGGCGGGCACGAACGGGGCGTTGAGCGCGGCGAGGGCGGAGGCGGTGAAGCCGGGGACCAAGGCGGGGGCGAGCAGAAGTCCGAGCAGGAGGCGGGGCAGGCGGGGGGATGGCATGGGGGCGAAGAAATCAATGGGCCGCGGACGCGGGCGGTTGGGGGAGGGGCAGGGGCACGCCGTCGAGCACGGC
>CBIHRE010000836.1:0-1685 GCA_966212385.1 uncultured Akkermansia sp.
GACTCCCCGGACACAGCACGACGGGCCGGCCCCGAGGGCCGACCCGTCGAGCTTGCGGGGGTGTCAGGCCGTGTTGGCGGTCTTCTTCGCCGGAGCCTGCTGTGGGGTGATGCGCGTCTTGGCCGGCGCGTTGAGTTCGCGCCACTCCTCGAGCCAGGCCCGCCACTCCCAAGGTATCTCGGACAAAGCCAGCAATCGCGCCCGCACGTCCTCGCTCATCTTCGTGTCGTGCGTCGAGGTGGCGAGCAGCGTCCGCGGCGCCCGTTCGAGCCGCAGCCGATTCGCGTGATGAAACTCCTCCGGCGGCCGGCCAAAAACACCCGGATCCCCGCCCACCTCGTTCAGCGCCACGAGCCGATTGTAGGTGTAATAGCTGGTGTCCTCCACCGCCTTCGCGGTCACCGCGCCCGTGTATTGCTGGAAAGTCAGCGCCCAGTCGTTGATCGCGTCACGATGCGGGGGAAAGGCCCCCGGCTCGGGGTAATCGCCGAGCAAGACGTCGCGCACGAAGTTCACCGTCGCCGGCTCGATGCGCGGATCGATCGCCACCGCGGCCCGCGCGGCCTGCGCGATCTCCGCCCGGTCCGGCCCCTGCGCGGGACCTCCCTTGCGGCGATAGGTGCGATACACCGCGAAGCCCGCGAGCAGCGCCCGAATCGCCGAGGCGAGCTCCGTCACCGTGAAGTCGCGCCAACGCCGGTCCACGCGCAGGCGATCCTGCAGGGTCTGCGCGAGCATGAGCACCGTGTTCGCGAACATCTCGTCGAGCACGAGGCGCTTGTTGCGCAACACCGCCGCGGCGTAGCCGTCTCGTATGCCGGTGAAATCGGCGTAGATCGCGTCGAAGGCCGCCTCTTGCCGCGTGTCCGTCATCAAGCCCGCGAGTTGCTCGACAAACTCGTAGCCGGTCGTCCCCTCCGTCTCCCACGAGCGCGGCAGAGGCTCGCCAACCGCGAGTATCTTCTCCACGTAGACCGGAAAGAGACTGTCCGCCACGCCACCCACCTCGCCGGCCAAGGTTTGCAATCGTTCCAGATAGCCCGCCGGATCACGCAACCCGTCGATGTGGTCGATGCGCAGTCCGGTCACGATCCCTTCGCGGATAAATTGACGCAACTTCGCGTGCACCGTCTCGAAGACGCGCGGTTCCTCCATTCTCAGCCCGACCAGCGTGTCGATGGTGAAAAAGCGCCGGTAGTTCGTCCCGTGCGCCCCGGCTTGCCAGCGGGCGAGGCGGTAGTGTTGCCGGTCGATCATCCGGTCCAACTCGTCGAAGCTGCTCGGATCGCCGGGGCGGCCGTTCAAACGGCCCAAGCGCTCGGCGATCAGGGCCTCGATGTTTTCGCCGTGCGCTCCGGCGAGTATCTCCGCCTCGGTCTCCGGGCGCAGCGGCAGACGCGCCCGGCCGAAGGCCAGCGCGAGAGCGCCATCCTCGAATACGATTTTCAGATCCCCGCGCTCGAGCATCAGCCCGTAGTGCTCCGGCAACAAAGGGGCGAAGACCCGCGCCCGCCCCGGGTCGGCGTAGTCGTTCCAATGGATGTCGAAAAAGTCCCCGTAGGCGGATCCGCGCCCGAGCCTCAGCACATCGCGCCACCAGCGGTTGAGCGGGCCATCGATGATATAAAGGTCATCGCGCGTGAGGCGAAGGTGTCGCTGCGCACCTTCTACGCGGAGTTCGAGAC
>CBIHRE010000837.1:0-1679 GCA_966212385.1 uncultured Akkermansia sp.
GCCCCGGGCCAACGCCTCGACACCCCCTCCGCCGCGCTCACCTGCGCGGCCGGCGACCTCGACGCCGCCTGCGACCGCCTCACCGCGCTGCAACACCGCCCCGCAGACACCCACCCGGCGCGCGAAGGCACGCTCCCCATCATTTTCAACGAGTGGTGCACCACCTGGGGCGACCCTTCGCACGAAAAACTTTGCGCCCTCGCCGATCGCCTGCGCGGCTCGCCCGCGAGCACGCTCGTGATCGACGCCGGCTGGTATAAAACCGAAAGCTCCGACTGGGGCAGCGGCCACGGCGATTGGGTGCCGAGCGCGAAACTGTTTCCCAAAGGCATCGAGGCCGCCGCCGCCGCCATCCGCGAACGCGGGCTGATCCCCGGCCTCTGGTTCGAGATGGAGACCATCGGCGACACCTCGACCGCGTTCTCCCTCGTCGACCACCTCCTCAAACGCGACGGCGTCCCGGTCACCGTGCGTCACCGCCGCTTCTGGGATCTCTCCGATCCCTGGGCCTTTTCCTATCTGGAAAACAAGGTGATCGATCGCCTCGAAAGCGGCGGCTTCGGGTATTTGAAAATCGACTACAACGAGACCCTTGGTCTCGGAAACGACACTCCCGACCGCTCCTCGCTCGGCGAAGGCCTGCGCCGCCAGGTGCTCGCCACCTACCGCTTCCTCGACCGCATCCGCGAACGCATGCCCGATCTTGTCATCGAAAACTGTTCCTCCGGAGGACATCGCCTCGAGCCCTCGATGCTCGCGCGCAGCGCCATGTCCTCGTTTTCCGACGCGCACGAGTTGGTCGAGATTCCGATCATCGCCGCCAACCTCCATCGCCTCATGCTGCCGCGCCAGAGTCAGATCTGGGCGGTTCTCAAGCCGACCGACTCGGAACGCCGCCTAGTTTACAGCCTTGCCGCGACTTTCCTCGGCCGCATGTGCCTTTCCGGTGACGTCGCCGGCCTTTCCCCCGCGCAATGGCGCGTCGCCATCGAGGCTCAATCGTTCTACACTCGCGTGGCCCCGATCATCAAACACGGCCGCAGCCGCCTCCACCGTAAGCTCGGCGAGAGCTGGCGCCATCCCCGCGGCTGGCAAGCGCTCATCCGCACCGCCGACGACAGCCGCGAAGCGCTGATCGTGACACATGCCTTCGGAGCCGCCCCCGACCGTATCTCGGTCCCGCTTCCCCCGGGCGATTGGCACGTCAAAGAGCACTTCGGCGAACAAACAGCCGCGCCGGCAAAACTCGAGAGCGGAAACCTTGTCGTTCCCCTTTCCGGCGATTTCTCTGCGAGCGTCATCCGCCTCGTCCGAGGCTGAGCCTTTTAGCCTTTTCCATGAGCTCGTTCAAAACCCGCGCGCTGCACGCCCTCCGCGCGTCGCGTTCCCAGTCCTCGGCCCGCCGGGCGTTCCTCGGCTTCGACGGGTTTGTCGACACCATCGTGAAACCCGTCGCCACCCGCACCGGGCAAGGCGAGGCGTTCTCGCCGATGACGAACATCCCGGAATTCGCCGCGCGCGTGGCCGGAGCCGCCGGGAAAAGCGCGAACATCGAGCTCTTCCCGGTGATGGAGAAACTCGGAGGAAACGGGCCCCTCATGGCCGCCGCCCTGCTGGCCGGAGGCACGCGTGTCACCTACCTGGGCGCGCTCGGGCGGCCCTCGCCGATGGAGGCGCTC
>CBIHRE010000838.1:0-1679 GCA_966212385.1 uncultured Akkermansia sp.
CGAAATAGTCGCCCGCGCGCGGAATCCGCCCGAAATACGTCATCACGAAACCACCCGCGGTCTTGAACTCCGCCGTGTCCTCGTGCGGCAGCTCGTCCAGACCGAGCAGCTTCTTGAACTCCGCTGTGAGCAGCGTCGCGTCGATCAGCCAGGAGCCGTCCTCGCGCTTGCGCGCCTCCGGCGCCGCGCGGCGGCCCTTCTCCGGCATGTCGCCCGCGATCGCCTCCATCACGTCGATCATCGTCACCAACCCTTGGATCGCGCCAAACTCGTCCGTCACCAGCGCGAGATGTTGCCCCGTCTTCCGGAATTGCTCGATCAGGTGGATCACCGTCATCGACTCCGGCACGATCAGCGGCGGCGCCATCACGCTGCGCAGGTCGGCCGGCAAGTTGAAGGCGGTGTTCGCCCATATCGCTTTCACCGTCACCACGCCCACCACCTGGTCGCGGTGCATCGCGTAGACCGGGTAGCGCGAATGGCCGCTCGTCACGATCTTCCTCCAGTTCACCTCCTCCGGATCGTCGAGATTGAGGAACACCATCTTCGGGCGCGGCGTCATGATCGCCGTCACGCTCAGCTGGTCCAGCTCGAGCACGCCCGCCACCATCGTCGTCTCCGTCGGGTTGAAGGCGCCCGTCTTCAGCCCCTGCTGCACCAGGTCGTTGATCTCGCCCTCCGACACCGCCTGCACCTGCGATTTCCCGAGGCCGAAGATCTTCAGGATCACGTCGGTCGACCACGAGAGCCCGTGCACCACGAAGGAGGTCCCTCGCGTCAGCGCGCCGATCGGCCCCGCCACCATGCGCGAGATGCCGTCCGGATTCGCCAGCGCCACGCGCTTCGGCACCAGCTCGCCCACCACCACCGAGGCGAGCGTGATCGCCACCACCACGAGCGAGAACGCGATCTTGTCCGCGTGCTGCGCCAGCGGCGCCACGCGCGCGATCCACTCCGCGAGCACCGCCTTCGTGTGGTCGCCCGCCGCCGCGCCCTGCAGGATCGTGATGAGGGTTATCCCCACCTGCACCGCCGAGAGAAACCGGTCCGGCCGCTCCGCCAGCTCGAGCGCGCGCCGCGCCTTGCGGTCGCCTCCCTCGGCCAATTCGCGCAGGCGCGTTTTGCGCGCGGAGATGAGCGCCGTCTCGGACATGGAAAAGAAACCGTTGGCCAGCAGGAGCGCCAGGATGACCAGGAACTCCGGTAGGATCGCATGCATAGATATACCCAGAGACTCCACGCCGACCGCCCCGCGCGCAAACGTGTTTTGCGCTCGCCTTCCTCTGAACACACCGTATCCATACAATGCATACGCCCGGAGCCGCGCGCGGAAAACGCGCCATTTTGTTCATCCGGGGCTTGCAAAGCGTGCGCGCGTTTGAATGCTGCCGCTCACGCAGCGCAAAATGCGCGGTGTCCGACGAGCCTCTCCCCAGGCCCCCGTCCGGTGTCAGACCCAGAACCAAACCAAACAGGAGATACATCATGGCCACTGCCAAGAAAGCCGCCGCCAAAAAGCCCGCCGCCAAGAAGCCCGCCGCCAAAAAAGCGGCTGCCAAAAAGCCCGCCGCCAAAAAGCCGGCCGCCAAGAAGGCCGCGAAGAAGTAATCTTCTCGCCTTCGTGGGCGTCGCGCGCGGGGGGCGGACCCGCCCGCGTCGATTGGGTGACGGGGGTTTTT
>CBIHRE010000839.1:0-1679 GCA_966212385.1 uncultured Akkermansia sp.
GGGTGGTCGTTCGCCAGGTTGAGGTCTCCTGTGGGCCCTTCCACCCGGTGACCCACCCGACCCAGTCTTGGGGGGGGCCGAGTTTTACCCGGGGCCCCGCTTCGCTCTTCCCGGGGCCGTGGCAATTTGGGCTCCGTTCGCGCCCGGTTTCCCTTAAACTTCCCTCAAGTCGCTCGCCCATGAACCCTTCGTCCTCCTCGCCCGTTTCATCCGCTGCGTGGGCGTGGCGTGCGCCCTTGTTGCTGAGCTTGGTCGCTTGGCTGGCGCTCGGGGTGTTTTTTATCGCGCAGGCGATGTTGGTCGGCTCGCTCGATTTTGAGACGGCCTTGCGCGTGACCGGCCCCTCCTGGCTGGTGTGGGGCTTGTTTTCCCCGGTGGCGGTGTCGCTCGCCTTTTTGTTCCCGCTCGAGCGGAAACGCTGGTTGGCGGGCGGCGCGGCGCACCTGGCGGCCTGCGCCTTGTTGCTGACCGCGAGCCACTGGGCCGACACGACTTTCGCGCCGCACCGCTTGGCTCCGGACGCGTTTCCTCGCCGGGTTCGCCCCGAGCCCCCGCCTCCCGGCGAGGAGCCGGAGCGGGGGCCGCGGCGCGAAGGCGGGCGCCCGCGCGGGATGGGGCGTCCGCCTCTGGCGCGCGCCACGATCGACCTCTTGTTTTACGCGCTGCTCGTCAGCGCGGCGCAGGCGGTGCTGTGGTCGCGTCGCGCGCAAGAACGCGAGCGTCGCGCGCTGGCGGCCGAGGCGCGTTTCGCCGAGGCGCGGCTCGAGGCGCTGCGCATGCAGATCAACCCGCATTTTCTGTTCAACGCGCTCAACGGCATCGCGACCCTCATCCACCTCGATCCCCCCGCGGCCGATGTCATGCTCGGGCACCTTGGAGAGTTGTTGCGCGCCTCGCTCGACGACGCCAACGCCGGAGAGGTGCCGCTGCGTCGCGAACTGGATTTCGTGCGTCGCTACCTTGCGATCGAGCAGACGCGTTTCGGCGATCGCCTGCGGGTCGACGAGCACATCGCCGACGAGGTGCTCGATGCGCCGGTGCCCGCCTTTATTCTCCAGCCCTTGGTGGAAAACGCGATCAAGCACGGCATCTCCAGCGTCCGGGGACCGGGCGTGGTGACGCTCGTCGCGGCGCGCGACGGAGATCAGTTGCGCCTGGAGGTTCTCGACACCGGTCCCGGGCCGGGCGCGTCGACGGCGACAGCGCCCGCGGGGGCAAAGCCGGGAACGGGCATCGGTCTGGCGAACATCCGCGCGCGCCTTGAGCAGCTCTATCCGGGACGGCACGAATTCGCCCTGCTCGCGGGCGATGTCGGCGGTTGCATGGCGCGGCTCACCCTGCCGCTCGGCGGCGCGGCCGCGACGGCGAAGACCGGAGCGACCGCCGCCGGTCCTGTTTCCTCCGCATGAAAATCCGCACCCTGATCGTCGACGATGAACCGCTGGCGCGCCGTCGTGTGCGCCAGTTGGCGGCCGAGGAGCCGGACTTGGATTTTATCGGCGAGTGTGGCGACGGGGCGGAAGCGCTCGAGGCCATCGCGAAGCACGCGCCCGACCTCGTGTTCCTCGACGTCAACATGCCCGGTCTCGACGGGATCGGCGTGGCGGGAAAACTGCCGCGCGAGCGGGCGCCGATCATCATTTTCACGACGGCCTACGACCAGCACGCCGTGCGGGCCT
>CBIHRE010000840.1:0-1669 GCA_966212385.1 uncultured Akkermansia sp.
GCCATCCTCGGCTCGCCCGATGATGCGAAGTTTCGCTCCTGCCTCACGCTCTTTCGCGCCGTCGCCGCACCCGACGACACCCTCTGGCAAAACGCCCTCGACCAGTTCTACGCCGGCGAAGCCGACCCCGCCACGCTCCGTCTGCTTTCAAAGTAAAGTCGCACGGATCGCTCCATGCGCGGCTCTGGGCGAAGCCCTGGCAGCGCCCCCTTCGGCAAAAATCGCCTCGGCCGAAGCATTGGCCGCCAAGGCCCAAACACGGGCCGATTTGGCTCAAGCCTTTGTTTCCACTGCTCCGGCCCCGGCCACACATAAATGAATAGTTTTCATGCCAATGGCGGACCGAGCGCCAGTAGCTTCAGCCTCTATAAGAAAGGCTTAAGTATTTTCGACTTATACTTGAACAAAACCAGCATTCCCTCGCGGCGGTTCATCAATTACTTGCGTCTTACCACTTAGCCATTCAAGACGGCCGATGAGGGCTCCGGAGCGGATCAACCGTCCTAAGCGCCTCGTTTCCAAATAAAAGCCTCTCCGGAGGCTGCTTCAAACCCACCCACCACATTGGCTCGTAGAAAACGTTCGTCCCCCACCATCAACGCGTCCAACACGCGCGCTTCGGCCCTCGAAAGCCTCGATACCGCCCTCGATCTCGGCAACGGCCTGACCTTGGCCGCTTACAAAGCCGCCATCGATTCCACCCAGAAGAAACTGGAGGCCTACAACACGCAGCTCTCAAAGCTGGACGGCCTGCTCAACGAGCTCGAAGCCGCCGAGGCTGCGCTCAACGAGCTGTCGGTGCGCATGCTGGCCGGCGTGGGCGTGAAGTTTGGCAAAAACAGCACCGAATACGAAAAGGCCGGCGGCACCCGTTCGGACGAACGCAAGTCCCCCGTGCGCCGCGCGGTCGCCGCCGTGAAGTCCGCCGCCTGATCAAACTCGGTTTGGCGCCGTTCCCGGCCCGGAGCGTATCCAGCTAGTGTCTCGTCATTGAAGTTCCTTTATGAATACATTGGCCGCAAAGAGGCGCAGGAGTCGCAAAATCAAACCAAGGCGTATCGATGGAGGTTTTTTTTTGCGCCTTTTGTGCGTTTTTGCGGCCGTTCTTCTGTTGGATTATTTTAGGTTACTCAGATGAAGGGACACTAGCCCGGGCCTTTTTTTCGAACCGCAAAGGAGGGCATTCGCCGATACCTGCTCGGCCCGGAGGAAGCTCGCGGGAGCCTCCCATTATCCAAGAATGGAAGCGCGGCACCGAAGTAATCGGACCTCGCCTTCCGCGGCTTCGGCGGCTCGATCAAGGGCTAGCTTCCCTAAACTTCCCTCTTCATGAAGTTCACCTTCACCCTCACCGCCGAGGACTGCATTCACGCCCGGCGTCTCGCCATGCGTCCCAGACCCGCGATGCGTCGCCTGCTCTATGTCGTGATCGCTCTCTTCGCCCTCGTCACGGTCTGGAGTCTCATCGACGGCATCGCGGATCGCAGCGCATGGATGTTCCTCGGTCTAGGCGCCTACCTTTTCGCGATCTTTTACCTCTGGATGCCCTACAACATCCGCAGGGTGTTTAAGCAGCAGAAGACCCTGCACGTCCCGATCGGGGTGGAACTGACCGACACCCACTTCCTCACCACCTCAGCCCATGGCAACTTTCAGATGCCGTGGAAGG
>CBIHRE010000841.1:0-1667 GCA_966212385.1 uncultured Akkermansia sp.
CCAATTCGGCCAAGGCGCTTTCGAAACCATCCGCACCCGCGAGGGTCGCCCGCTCCTCTTCGCCGCTCATCACGCCCGCCTCTCCGCGTCCTGCGCCGCGCTCGGCCTCGAAGCCCCGCCGCTCGCCGAAGAACTCGCCACGCGCATCACTCGCCTCCTCGCCGCCATCCGCCTGCCCGCCGCCGCGGTGAAGATCGTCCGCTACAAAGAGCTCACCCGCACCGCCGAGCTCATCACCGCCCGCGCCCTTCCGTATTCGGCGCCCGACTACCTCCGCGGCTTCAAGCTCATGACCTTTCGCCAAGGCGAGCGCGATGGCCGCATCACCGGTCACAAAACCCTCAACTACCTCGAAAACATCCTCGCCCGCCAAGCCGCCAAGGCTGCCGGCGCCGACGAAGCGCTCTTCGTAACCCCCGCAGGCCACGTTCTTGAGGGCGCCGCGAGCAGCCTCTTCATCGTCAAGGACGGCCACGCCTACACGCCGCCGCTCTCCGCCGGCATCCTCCCCGGCGTCGCCCGCGCCCGCGTTCTCCAGATCATCGGCCCCGAGCGCACCCACGAAAAACCGCTCACCCTCGACGAGGTCCGCTCCGCCCAGGAATGTTTCATCACCAACGCGCTCATGCAGGTGATGCCCGTCTGCGCGATCGACGACCACAAGTTCCCCGCCCACTCCCCCGAGACCAGCGCCGTCCGCCAACGCTTCGTCAACGCACCCGAATAAACCGGACGCATTCTTCGGTTCGGCCTCGATTCGTTATTGATATTCCGGCGCGCGGTTCCTTGGTGACACGCGTGCGCATCGCACTCTTTCCCCTTCGCGGGTTTCGCGTCTCCGTCCTCGCCGCGGTGATTCTCCAAATCGCCGCTTTCTCCGCTCTCCGTGCGGAAACGATTCCGCCGATTCCGCGGGATCATTTCAACGACTACGCCAACGTCGTCTCCGACTCGGTCGAGCGCCAGCTCAACGACCGCCTCGCCGCCTTCGAACGCGAGACCTCCAACCAGGTCGTCGTCGCCGTTTTCCCGCGGATGGACTCCTCCGCACCCGTGCGCGACTACACCTTCCGCGTCGCGCAAGCCTGGGGCGTCGGCCGCAAGGATCGCGACAACGGCGTCGTGCTTTTCGCCTTCATGCAGGAGCGCCAGCTCTACCTTCAGGTCGGCATCGGCCTCGAGCCGCGCCTCCCCGATTCGCTCGCCCAGCGCATCATCGACCAAGACATCGTCCCGCGCTTCCGCGCCCGCGACATCGACGGCGGTCTGCGCTCCGGCGTGGACGCGATCCTCTCCGCCATCCGCTCCGAGCCCGCCGCCCCCGCCTTGCCCGCTTCCTCCGCGCCCGTCGCGCCCGTCGCGCAACAGACACCCGTCGAGGCCTCGTCCGCGCCGCCGACGCCGGACAACTACAGCCCGGCCGCCCCGTCCCCTCCCTTCGTTTCGACTGCTCCCATCAGCAGCGTCCAAATCAGCGGCGGCGGTCCTCCGGCTTTCATCGGGGTGTTCTTCCTCTTCATCGTGATCGCGCTGCTCATCACCATCGTGCGCGCCTTGGGCGGAGACGGTGGCATCGATTTTGATTCCTCTCGACCGCGCCGCCACGGCCCGTTCGGGCACGGTTCGGGTGGTTTCGGCCGCCCCCGTATCGGCGGTCTCGGCGGTTC
>CBIHRE010000842.1:0-1657 GCA_966212385.1 uncultured Akkermansia sp.
CATCCGCGCAATCGCACGGATTCGATCTTCGATCCCAGCCTGGTGCTGAAGATGGGCGGGAGCCTCCCGGTCGGCCGCGTCGCCGTCGTCGTCTGAAGCGGTCAGTCCTCGTCCGCGCCGGCAAGCACGCCGGTCGTCAGAGAGTAGGCCGCCTCCGCCCGCGGAAGCACACCGCAGACAAATCCAAGGCAGGACAACGCGAGCGCGCAAAGGCGCGAGCGCGGGAAAACGCGACGGAAACTCATCGGGGCACAGGGGGAGCGACAACCCTGCGCGCCCGGCGGCTACTTGCCGATCACCCCGACGGGAGATCAGTCTGAATTCCCGCTCCCGTGCCGCCCGCGGCACTCGGAGTGCGGCTCAAAACGCCAGCTCCACGCCCACCGGGCAATGGTCGCTGCCCATCACCGTCGGCTCGATCCACGCGCGCTTCAGGTTGGGTCGCAAGCCGCCGGAAACCAGGAAGTAGTCGATTCTCCAGCCCACGTTCCGGCCGCGCGCGCCGCCGCGCATGCTCCACCACGAATAGTGGTTCGGCCCCTTCTCGAATTCTCGGAAGGTATCGACGAAACCGGCGTCGATAAACTTCGTGAAGCCGGCGCGTTCCTCGGGGGTGAACCCCGGGTTCTTCACATTGTCCTTCGGCCGGGCGAGATCTATTTCCTTGTGCGCCACGTTGAAGTCGCCGCAGGTCACCACGGGCTTCGTTTTCTCCAGCGCCTGGATGAACTTCAAAAACTCCGCGTCCCAGACCTGTCGATACGGCAGGCGGCGCAGTTCGTCCTGCGCGTTGGGCGTGTAGACGTTCACGAGGAAAAACTTCTCGAACTCCGCCGTCAGCACGCGTCCCTCGGCGTCGTGATCCTTCAGCCCGAAGCCGAAACGGATGCTCAGCGGCGCATGTTTGCTGAGCAGGGCGGTGCCGCTGTAGCCCTTTTTCTCCGCGGCGTAAAAGGTCACCGACGAATAGGCGCCGGGCCACGCCACATGCGCGACGTCGCGCGGATGGCACTTCGTCTCCTGAAGACAGATCACGTCGGCGCCGCTCGCCGTCATCCAAGGCAGCAGCGTGCCCTTGTCCAAGCCCGCGCGGGCGCCGTTTACGTTCCAGGAGAGAAGCTTCATGTCGCGTTAAAGTCGTCACCCTGCGGGTCCGGTCTCCGCGTGCAACCTCGCGCTTGCGCCCGATGCCCCGCCCGGCGGACATTCCCGCCCCCTTCGCCATGTCCGCCCTCGTCCATCGTCCGCTCGGCCAACGCATCCCCGACCGCCTCCACGCGGTCTCCTGCAGCCTGCCCACGATGCGCGACGTCATCGGCTACGAGGAAAAAGACCCCGCCGTCACCGCGCACATGACGAGCGGCTACCCGCGCTTCGTCGTCCATCCGCTGCTCAAGCAAGTCGTCGTCGAACTCCGCCGCGGCCGCCCCGAACTCGGCGAACGCGAGCTCTGGCTCTGCGCCGGCCCCGCCGTCGCCGCCGCGCTCCATGCCTACCTCGATAACGCGGGGGAAATCATCCCGCTCGACGCCCATCTGAGCGCCCTCGCGCTTCCCTCCGGCGCCGACGCCGATCTCTCCAACCGCGCCCGCCGCTACCTTCAGCACACCGGCGCCTTCGGCTCCTCGCGCGCCGCCGAGGACTGGCTCGTCCGTCA
>CBIHRE010000843.1:0-1649 GCA_966212385.1 uncultured Akkermansia sp.
ATCAGAGTGCCGAGCTCCGCAGGGCTGAGGGCGGAGATCACCGAATCCAGGCTGGAGAGCACGCCGGAGGAGCCGAGGAGCGAAAAGAGGTCGAGGCCCTCGTCGCGCGAGGCGGCGAGGTAGTCGCGGGTCGCGAGCGAGAGGCCGTTCCACGAGGCGAGGACCGTGGGGACGTTGGTCGAGGTCAGATCGAGTTCGTTGAAGGCGGCGGAGAAGAGGCCGATGTCGCGCACGGCGTCGCGTTGCGCGGCGTCGAGCCCGGAGTAGACCGAGAGCAGGTAGGAGAGGCGTTCGCGATAGGTGGTCGGGCTGTCGCCGACGTAGAGCGTGTCGTCGCCGCGGTTGAAGAGGAGGAAGTGTCCGAGACCGAGCTGGCGGAGCGATTTCAGATCGGCGGCGGAGAACTCGCGGGCGAAGGAGAGGGCGTTGGCGAGCGTATCGTCGTAGGTGGGGGAGACGTAGTTCTCGGTCTGCGGATCGTAGTAGCCGGAGAGGTAGGCGCGGATGAGGGAGTCGCCGTCGGCGAGCGAGGCGAGGAGGGTGCGGTCGGCGGACGGAAGAGCGGCGAGCGAGACGAGACGCGCGCCTATCTCGGCGGCGCCTCCGATGGGAATGGTCGTGGCCGTCGTGGTCTGGGCCGCAAGGCCGGCGCTTTCGTTGCCCCGGGAGAAGTTCAGGAACGTGTAGGGTGAGACGCCGAACTCGCGGATCGTGGAAAGCTGGGAGGCGCTGAGGTCGGAGCTTTGCGAGAAGACGGAGCGGAAGTCGTCCTTGGCGAAATAGTCGGCGAAGTAGCGGGTCCAGCCGGCGCTCTGGATGGCGGTCCGCTGGGCGAGGCTCAGGGAGCTGTCGTAGTCGGAGAGGGCGGCCTCGATGAATGTCGCGCTGTAGTCGAAGAGGCCCTCGACCGCGCCGAGATTGAGGATGCGGGTCTGGTTGGTCGGGGAGAGCGCGCCGAAGGAGTTTCGGGTGCGGGTCCAGGCGGAGTCGCTCCACTCGTAGGGGCCGGGGGAGTTGTCGATTTTCGCGTAGGTGGAGCCGCCGGCGAATTTTTCAAAGAGGGCCTGGTTGTCGGCGGAGAGGTTGAGATAGGCGGTGAGGTTGCGGCGCAGGTCGGCGTCGGTCGGTGGCTCGTCGAAGGTGGAGTCGGTGACGAGGGCGCCGGTGAGGGCGGGTTTGCCGATGGCGGCGAGGAGATCGCGGACCTCGGGGGCGCGGGCGAGGTAGGCGGCGCGGGTGACGCCTGAGGCGATGGTGAGCGCGTGGTCGAGGGCGGCGTTGGAGTAGACGGGTTCGCCGGTCTCGGGATCGAGAGCGAGGGCGAGGGCGGCAAACTCGGGGCTGTGGGAGGCGGCGTCCTGGACGATTATCGGACGGGCGGCATAGGTGGCGCGGTCGGTGTCTGAGAGGCCGGCGTAGAAGACGATGGTTTCGTGGCTGTGGAGGTTGCCGCCGGTCGGGGCGGTGGCGTAGGCGAAGTCGGCGAGCGCGGTGTCGGCTGGATTGGCGGCGAGGACGCTTTGGGCGGCGGCGGAGAAGGTGAGGAAAAGCGCGCGGCGTTCGGCGGGCAGCGCGAGCGCGTAGTCGACGTCGGTGGCGAGGCGGCCGGCGGCGAGGGCATAGGCGGTGAGGCCGGGGTCGTTCGCGGC
>CBIHRE010000844.1:0-1641 GCA_966212385.1 uncultured Akkermansia sp.
GTGAGCGCGATCCGATCGCCGACCTTGATGCGAAATTTTTTCTCGCTTTGGCCGAGCTCGTTTTTGGCGCGGAGGACGACGGTGTATTCGCCCGGGGCGGCGAGCGCGCCGGTGATCCGGCCCGTCGCGTCGTCGATGCGCAGGCCCTCGGGGAGGCCCTCGGCCGAGAAAGACATGGGTCGAAGTCCGGTAGCGGGAACGGTGTAGAGGAAAGGCGCGCCGGGGCGGACGCCGAAGACGCCGGGGCCGTTGACGCGAGGTTCCTTCGGGGCGGGCGGGGTGAGAATCACGCGGTCATTCATCGCGTGAGCGGAGGCGGCGCAGCCGAGAAGAGCGGCGCACAGGGCGAGGGCGAGACGGGGGGCTTTCATCATTGCGGGAGAATATGCCAAAATCGGATGCCATTAGCGCCGGCGCGGGCCGAAAGACGAGCGGCCGATAGCGCGGTTCGTCGAACCGGCCGCAAAGCGCCACCAGTCGAAGCCGATCCGCGGGGCCTCGGCACCGGCGAAAACGAAGTAGAGATCGTGCAGCCCGGACGCGTCGGAGACCGCGCAGGATCTGGTTTCCCAGCGGTCGGAGCCGCCGGTATCGCCCACGAGGAGCGTGCCGACGCGGGGACCGTCGGGACGATCAAGGCGGAGCTCGATGACGCCGCCGTTTTCCGTCGAGGCGCCCCAACCGCCGAATGATTTTGCGCCGTCCCCGACCTAGACGCCCTGCACCGTGCTGAAGGCCGCGGGGCGGGCGGGGTGGACGATCATTCCGCCCTGGGCGGCGGGGAGGGTCTTCACGCCTTCGCTCCACGCGATGGTCTCGGCTTCCTGGCGCGAGTAGGGGTCGAGCGTGCCGAGTTGTTGCACGCTCTCGGCCTCTTCCCACCACGGGAGCTCGCGAATCGTGCCGTCGGGGTTGAACTCCATCTTGGCGACGCACACGGACCGGCGCTCGTGGTGTTATTCCGTTTGAGCGAAGTTCAGCTTGAAGTTGACGCCGAATACGTAGGTGCCGCCTTTGTAGTCGATGATGCCGGGGTGGTTGCCGGTGGCGCGGCGGTCGGGCTTCATGATGTAGCCTTTGAACTCCCACGGGCCGGCGGGGCTGGAGCCCATCGCGTAGCCGATGCCCTCAGGGCAGCAGGTGGAGGCGTAGGCCATGTAGTAGCGGCCGCCACGTTTGTAGGCCCAGGGGCCTTCCTGGTAATGGAAGGGATCCGGGCTGCCCTTCACCTTGGCGAATTGCGGGTCTTTCACGATCTCGCCCGAGGTGGAGATCATGTCGCGGTTGAGCTTCACATACCAAAGGTTGGGATTGCCCCAATAGAGATAAGCTTGCCCGTCATCGTCGATGAACGGGGACGGATCGATGTAGCCGACCTCCTTGTCGATGAGCGGACGGCCGAGGGCGTCCTTGAAGGGGCCGAGCGGACTGTCGGCGACCGCGACGGCGATGACGTTTTTGGGCCAGCCGGGCACGCTGACCGGCGCGTAGAAAAAGAATTTTCCGTCGCGCTCGATGACCTGCGGAGCCCAAGCGTCGTTTTCCTGCACCGCCCACGGGAAAGTTTTCAAGGAGGCAACGGCGCCGTGGTCGGTCCAGTTGACCATGTCGGTCGAGGAGTAGCACTGCCAGTCGAGCATC
>CBIHRE010000845.1:0-1624 GCA_966212385.1 uncultured Akkermansia sp.
ATCACCGCTTTCTGCGCGAGCAGGTTCGGCGTGGCCGGACCGGCCGTGCGTCCGTCGTTGTTGATCGCAAGCCCTTTGACGACCGCCCGGACGCGGTCGCCGTCCGCCTCGGCTTGCGCGAGGGTCTTGAGCAAAACCATACCGATGCCCTCGCCGAGCACCACGCCGGCGGCCCGCCGGTCGAACACGTGGAAGTCGGAGCCCGGACTCAACAGCTTGCGCTGGCGGAATACGCGGTGCGCGGCGTCGCTGGTGAGCAGGCTCACGCCGCCCACCACCGCAGCGTCGATGTCGCCCGCGCGCAGCGCCTGCACCGCGAGGTTCATCGCGACCAAGGCCGACGAACACGCGGTGTCCACCACAAGGCTCGGCCCTCGCAGGTCGAAAAAACGCGAGATATTCGCCGCGAGGTAATTCTGCCCCACCGCGAGAATCGGATTCCGCGCCTCCGAGAGATGCCCATCCTCGGGACGATGCTGCGTGCGGGCCCCGAGGTAGACGCCCACCGCCGCGCCCTTCACCTCCGAGGCCGCGTAGCCGGCATGATGAAACAACCGCTGGCTCTCCTCGAGGGCCAGCAAGGCCTGCGGATCCATCGCCCGCGCATCCGCCTCCGAGAGCAGGAAATGCTCCGGATCGAAGTCGGTGATGTTATCGAGCAGCCCCGCCACAAACCCGTCTGGATTCGCCCAGCGCGTGTCCGGCACGACACGGATCGCGCTGCGTCCCTCCGCGAGCAGGCGCCAGTAGGCATCGAGATCGTCCGCACCGGGGAAACGGCACGACATGCCGACCACCGCGATGTCCACGCTCGCGGCCATAACGCCTTCGGAGGGGCGCCGTGCTACGGCTTCCGCCACCGGCTCCGGCTCTTTCTCGTCTTTCGTCGCGGGAGCACCCGCCTGTCCCCGGTCCGCGCCAATCGGCAAAGCCGCCGCAAGCGCCTGCGCCTGCTCGCGAACCAGCCACGCGGAAAGCGCATCCAAAGTCGGATGCTCGAATACCGCAGAAGGGTCCAGATTCGTGCCCAGCGCGCGGTTGATCCGCTTCCACGCCTGCGCGAGGAGGATGGAGTCCAAACCGTAGTCTTGAAACGGCAGGTCCGCCTTCAATTTGCCCGGGGCCAGCTTCAGTTCCTGCTCGAACACCTGCGCGAGCCACCCGCGCGTGGCATCAGTCAGAGAGACTCCGCCCCCGCCAGACTTGCCCGGGGCCGCCGCCAAGGGGCAAGCGAGCGTCGAGGCGGCCTGCCTCTCCCGATGCCGCAGCCAGGTTTCGGGAGCCCAACGCGAGGAATCATAAACAACGGGCATTACCGCGCCGCTCGTTTTAGCGGCGAGGATCAGATCCAAGAACCGCAGCCCCTCGTCGTTGGTAAGGGTCCGCAACCCGGTCTGCGCATAGGCCGCGCTTCTGACTTCGCCCATTCCAGTCTCTTTCCAGCTCGGCCACTGCACGCTGGTCACCGGAAACGCGCGGTCGCCGGCTTCCGCCGCGTAGTCCAGCCAGGCGTTGGCCATCGCATAGTCGCTCAAACCCGCCGCAAGGCTCGGCACGAGGGCCGAAACCGAGGAGAACAAGACCATGAAGGCCAGCGGCTCGTCGCGGAAGCAGTCGAGCAGCG
>CBIHRE010000846.1:0-1622 GCA_966212385.1 uncultured Akkermansia sp.
ACCGGCTCCATCAAAACCGGCGCCGAGACCCGCTACGACTCCATGCTCAAATACCTGAACAGCATCCCCGCCGTCATCCCCCACTGAGCTACCCGCACGGCCGCCCAGCCCCTCGAGAAATCGCCACCCGCCCACGCGACACCCCATCCCAGAACCCCGCCCCGCCCGCGCCCGCCCCGGCGCGGGTCTTTTTTTGCCCGTCACTCCGCGTCCGCGCTTTCCCCCTTTTCCCTTCGCCCCGCCTTCCCTTACTTCCTTTCCCCTCTCTCTGTTTTTCCACACGCCTCTCCCTTCGACCACATGAGCACGCCCTCCCGCCCGAAAAAAGTCGCCCTCCTCACCGCCGGGGGCCTCGCCCCCTGCCTCAGCTCCGCCGTCGCCGGACTCATCGAGCGCTACACCGAGATCGCGCCCGACATCGAGATCATCGCCTACCACGGCGGCTACAAGGGCCTCCTCCTCGGCGACAGCTACAAGATCGGCCCCGCCGAGCGCGCCGCCGCCCCCATCCTCCACAAGCACGGCGGCTCTCCCATCGGCAACAGCCGCGTCAAGTTGACCAACGTCAAGGACTGCGTGAAGCGCGGCCTCGTGAAGGAAGGCCAGGACCCGCAAAAGGTCGCCGCCGACCAGCTCGTCAAAGACGGTGTCGACATCCTCCACACCATCGGCGGAGACGATACCAACACCGCCGCCGCCGACCTCGCCGCCTTCCTCGCGAAAAACAACTACGGCCTCACCGTCATCGGCCTCCCGAAGACCATCGACAACGACGTCTTCCCCATCCGCCAGTCCCTCGGCGCCTGGACCGCCGCCGAGCACGGCGCGCGCTACTTCCGCAACGTCGTCTCCGAGCACAACGCCAACCCGCGCATGCTCATCATCCACGAGGTCATGGGCCGCAACTGCGGCTGGCTCACCGCCGCCACCGCCGCCGAATACCGCAAGCTCCTCGACCGCGAGGAATTCGTCCCCGGCCTCGGCCTCTCCCGCGCCAACCTCGAGGTCCACGCCGTCTACATCCCCGAGATGGCCATCGACCTCGCCGCCGAGGCCGCCCGCCTCAAGGCCGTCATGGATAAGCACGACAACGTGAACATCTTCATCTCCGAAGGCGCCGGCGTGGAGGCCATCGTCGCCGAGATGCAGGCCAAGGGCCAGGAAGTCCCCCGCGACGCCTTCGGCCACATCAAGCTCGACGCCGTCAACCCCGGCAAATGGTTCGGCGAACAATTCGCCAAGCAGCTCGGCGCCGAAAAAGTGCTCGTCCAAAAGAGTGGCTACTACGCCCGCGCCGCCGCCGCCAACGCCGACGACCTCCGCCTCATCAAGTCCTGCACCGACCTCGCCGTGGAGTGCGCCCTCCGCCGCGAGTCCGGCGTCATCGGCCACGACGAGGACAAAGGCGGCGTCCTCCGCGCCATCGAGTTCCCCCGCATCAAGGGCGGCAAACCCTTCGACATCGCCACGCCTTGGTTCGGCGAACTCCTCGCCGCCATCGGCCAGCCCAAAGGCGAAAAAGTCCACGTCGCCCACTGAGCGACACGACAGGCCGGCATGGCAGACCCACGTGGCACGGGCGTCCCGCCCGTGTCCGGGCGGCGAGGCGTCCCGCCACGCCC
>CBIHRE010000847.1:0-1619 GCA_966212385.1 uncultured Akkermansia sp.
CGCGCGGGCGCGATGTGCTTGAACGCCGGATGAAACGCCGGGGCGAAAAAGAAAACGTAGCCCAGTTCGCGCAGCGCCCCGCGCAGTTTTTCCGGCGGGGCGTCGATCTTGAAGCCCAGCCCGGCGAGCAGATCCGCGCTGCCGCACTTGGAAGTGACGCCGCGGTTGCCGTGCTTCATCACCGGCACGCCCGCGCAGGCAAGGGTCAACACGACCAGGCTGGAAATGTTAAATGCCCCCGTATGATCGCCGCCCGTGCCCACGACATCGATCGCGCGTGGCGAATACTCGGAGACGCCGGGATCGAGCGCGCGACCGCGAAACGCTTCGGCGAACGCCGCGATCTCCGCCGGGCTCTCGCCCTTTTCGGCCAAGGCGCGCAAGAACCCGACCTTCGCCTCGTCTCCCGCCTCGTCGCTCGCCTCGGTCAACGCGGCGGCGGCGGCGGACACCTCGGCGGCGCTGAGTTCGAGACCTTGACGCAAACGCGGGGTGAGTTCGTGGAGCGCGGCCATAAATGGTCCGGAGAATTGCCCGAGCCCTGCCTCGGAGGGGAAGCATAAACTCGACAACAGGCCCGCCACCCTAAAGCCATGCGGGCATGCGCCGCTTCTTCGCCGTCCCGCTCGCCGCCATGTTGCTCGCCCTCGTCTGCCCGCTTCGCGCGGCCGAAGGCGCCGCTTCCCCCGCGCCGACAACGCCGGCGGAGGCCGCCGCGAAACCCACGCTCGCCGACGCGGCCGTGCTCGGGTTGGTCGAAGGTGTCACCGAGTTTCTCCCGATCTCGTCCACGGGCCACCTGGTCATCGCCAACCACGCGCTCGGCCTCGACTCGGCCGCGCCAGTCCACACCGACAAGCATGGCGCCATCGTCACCCTGAAGGATGCGGCCGACACCTACGCCGTCGTCATCCAGGTCGGCGCAATCGTCGCCGTCGCGATCCTCTATTGGAGCCAGCTCTCCCGCATTATCGCGGGTCTGGTCGGCCGTGATCCCGCCGGGCTGCGCCTGTTGCGGAACATCATCCTCGCCTGCATCCCGCCCATCGCCACCGCCCTCGCGTTCAAGGGCTTCATCAAACACCACCTTTTCTCTATCACCACCGTCGCCTGGGCGCTGCTTTTCGGGGCAGGCCTCATGTGGTTCGTGGAACGCTGGCGCCGACGCCGCGACGCCTCCGCCCCGGTCGGAGCCTACGCCACGGAGCTGAGCGCCGCCGATCTTTCCATTTTCCAAGCCTTGACCATCGGGTTCGTCCAATGTCTCGCCCTCTGGCCGGGCATGAGCCGTTCCATGACCGCGATGGTGGGTGGCTATTTCGTCGGCCTTCGCCCGGTGCGCGCCGCCGAGTTCAGTTTCCTCCTCGGCCTGCCTCTGCTCGGAGCCGCGGCGGCGAAAGACGCCTTGGACGGCGGCGCCGCCGTCATCGCGGCCTTCGGCTGGCTCAACGTGCTCACAGGACTCGTCGTCGCGTTTATCAGCGCCGCGCTCGCCGTGCGGCTTTTCGTCGGCTTCCTTACCCGCCACGGGCTCGCGCCTTTCGCCATCTATCGCGTGATCCTCGGGGTCATCCTCCTGACGCCGCTGGTGAAATGAAATCGCCACGCGTCACGCATGA
>CBIHRE010000848.1:0-1615 GCA_966212385.1 uncultured Akkermansia sp.
GATGTGGGTGTCGCCCTCGAGGAGAAGGCGGCCGCGGATGCGCAGATAAGTGGCGTCATTCGGCAGCATGAAGCCGATGTGGTGCATGCCGATCTGCGTGAGGCCGGTGGCGGTGATGTTGCTGAGGCCTCGGATGACGGTGCCGGGGGCGCAGAGGAGGTTGCGGCCGCGGAGGCGCTTGTAGGCGTAGCCCATCAGGACGGGAACGATGGGGATCGAGGAGTCCTGGCATTTGTCCCAGAGACGCCGGCACGAGGCGGGCAGCGGATAGAGGAGGTCCATGGCGGAAGAGCTGGGAGCGGGGAGCGAGGGGCGAGGAGCAGGAGGAGGGAAGACGAAGGCCGGAAGGCGGAGAGTCGGAGGCCGGAAGACGGGAGGCCCGGTCGCTAGGCGGCGCGGAGCGCGACGGGAGGCGCGAGGACGCGGTGGTAGTGGCGGAGCAGGTCATCGACGTGGCGGTCGGCGGTCCAGGGATCGGCCCAATACCAGTCGTAGGCGGCCCGCCCGAGGCGGGCGGCGAGAGGGCGGTCGTCGGCGAGTCGCTTCATGCGTGCGGCCAGCGAGGCGGCGTCGCCGTGTTTGAAATGAAGACCGGTGCGACCATCGGCGATGGCCTCGGCGGCGGCGCAGCCATCGGAGACGATGGCGGGCACGCCGGCGGAAGCGGCCTCGACGGCGACGAGGCCGAGGGTCTCATACCAGGTCGGCGGAAACACCAAGGCGCGGGCGGCGCGGAGCTCGGCGCGGATTTGCGCGGGTTTTATCCAGCCGGTGAAGCGGGCGTCGGGGCAGAGGCGGCGGAGCTCGGGAGCGAGTTCGCCGTCGCCGACGAAGACCGCGGGCAGGCCGGTGGCGCGCACGGCCTCGGCGAAGAGCCGCACGCCCTTTTCCGGGACGAAGCGGCCGACGTAGACGAAGGGGCGGTTTTGCGCGACCGGGGCGGGGCCCTCGTCGACGCACTCGACGGGGTTGCGCAGGACGGCGGCGGGGATGCCGGGCGGGAGATGGGGGCGCAGGATGTTGAGGCTGAATTCGGAGACCCCGAGGTAGGCGGACACGCGGGACGGGAGACCGAGCGCGCCGTTTTGCAAGGCGGTGCGGGCGACGCGCCAGAGCTTGTGGGCGTAGTGGCGGCGGTCGCAGTTGCAGGCGAGGCAGGAGGCGGAGAGCGGCGCGCGGCGGCAGACGGTGCCGCTGGCGTGGTCGTAGAAGCCGCCGCTCGGGCAGGTGATGAAGAAATCGTGGAGCGTGACCACGAGCGGGAAACCGAGCTCGGGCGCGACATCGAGGGCGAAGGGCGACATCGCCTTCATCCAGGTATGGGCGTGGACGAGCGTGCGCGCGGGATCCTTTCCGGCGAGGACGCGGCGGAGGGCGGCGACGGCGGAGGGATTGCGAAGGCCGGAGGCGAGGGCGCGGAGGCGGTTGGGGTCCTTGGCGATCTCGTGCTGGCCGAGGCAGACGACGGAGAGATTCGGGACGTCCTGGAGCTCGGGCGCGACGGGGCCGACACAGCTGAAGTAGGTCACCGGGACGCCGCGGGCGGCGAGGCCGAGGGCGGAGGCGATGGCGACGCCGGTGGAGCCGCCGGTGGTGGTGGCGTAGTCGTTGAGGA
>CBIHRE010000849.1:0-1607 GCA_966212385.1 uncultured Akkermansia sp.
TGCTGAGATCGAAGAATACCAACCCTTCCTTGAACCAGCGGAACACGGGCTCCACCTCTGAGCGGTTTTCCGCCACCGCTTTCGAGAGGTAGAGCATGTTGGGCAGCGTGCGCGCCTCGATGGCCGGATCACGAGGCATGCCAGTCGGATTGTTGGGCGAAAATGTGTAGACGCCGTCTTCCGGCACCCACTCGCGTTCGAACCACGTCTGGGCCTTCCCTTCGGGATAGGCGCGAAGAGCTTCGAACCAGACGCGGCTCCGAGTGGCGGCGACTTGGTATTCGTAGCGCACATCCGACGTAACGAAGAAGATGGTAAACGCGGTGGGTTCCTCGGCCGCCGCGGGATCGAGGGCGAAGGGCTCGATGTGTTCGATCGGGTCTTTGGGGTCGGGTGTTTTTGCCGACGTTTGCACCCATATAGCCAAGGCTTTGAGCGCGTGGATAAGCGTGCTCTTGCCGCTCGCGTTCGCACCGTAGAGGGCGACGCCTTTGACCCAGCGGGAGCCTTTCAATGCTTCGCTTTCGGACGAAATACAGTTCCCTGGGAGGGTCTTGTCATGCGCGATTCCCGCCGCCATCGAGAGCGTTTGCTGCTCGCGGAAGGCGCGGTAATTGGAGACTGAAAATTGCAGAAGCACGGCCTTATTGAGCGAATATTCTGTGTGTCGGCAATGTTTCTGCGGATTTTCCGCAGAAATGGTGTTGGCGGCGACGGCGCGTCGCCCTCCAAGGCTATGAAGAGAACGCGCAGAGGTTTTCGATGGTGGCGGCGGAGCCGTCGCGGAGCCAGCCGTCGAGTTGGGCTTGGTCTTTGAGTTGCTGGCCGCGGATGCGGGGGACCGACACGAAGCGGGTGTCGCACTCGGAGAGGGTGGTCATGTCGCCCCAGAGTTTTTCGAACTGCGCGACGGGGAGGATGTCTTCCTGGCCGTTGCCCCAGCGGCGCTTGACGTCCTTGAGAGTGACGTAGGTCGGCATGCGGGCGGCGAGGCGGCGGACGCCGGTGAGGACGCGGGCTTCGTCGCTTAACGCGGCGCGGTCGAGGCCGAAGAGAGCGAGCAGGGCGTCGACGCGGATCCAGCAGGTGGCGGTGTTGTAGTAGGTGAGAACGAATTCGTCTTCGTCGCGCGGGAGGGCGAGGCCTTCGACGAGGCGGAGCTGGCCGTTGACGCGGGCGAGGCCGCCGCCGCGGTCTTCGATACGGCGGCGGATCACCTCGAAGGTGAGCGTGGCGCCGCTGCGCAGGTGGTGGCCGAGCACGGCGGGATCGAGGTCGGCGCCGAGGGTGTCGATGTTGTGGAGGAGGAGCGTCTCGAGTTGCGGGCGCTGGGCGAGGAGGTCGCGGAGCACGCCGTTGAGGAGGAGGTTGGCGATCTCATACCAGTGGCCGACGGGGTGGATGCACTGGGAGGGGAGGTTGTCGGTGTAGTCGGAGGCTTCACCGGTGTTGGCGGCCCAGTCCATCAGCGCCTTTTGCACGCTGCGGCGCATCTTTTCCTTTTGCGGGTCGAGTTGCTGGTGAGCGACTTCCTCGAAGGCGAAGCGGAGGTCGCGCACGGTGGGGACGAAGCGCAGGCCGATGGAGCGGCCGGGGGAGAGGAGGAC
>CBIHRE010000850.1:0-1607 GCA_966212385.1 uncultured Akkermansia sp.
AGAGGACGGCGAGGGGCGTGTCGTTGCCCATCGAGCCGACGCCCTCGACGCCGTCGCGGGCCATCGGGGTGAGGATGGCGCGCTCGTCCTCGTGGGTGTAGCCGAAGGCGAGCTGGCGCTGCTGGAGCGTGTCGCGGTCGGGCACGGGGAGGTCGGGCGCGGCGGGCAGATCCTCGACGTGGACGAGGTGCTGGTTAAGCCAGTCGCGGTAGGGATACTCGGCAGCGAGCTGGCGCTTGATCTCCTCGTCGGGAACGATGCGACCCTGCTTCGTATCCACAAGGAACATACGGCCGGGCTGGAGGCGGCCCTTCTCGACGATCTCGGAGGCGGGGAACTCGAGCACGCCGGCCTCGGAGGCGAGGACGACGAGGCCGTCCTTGGTGACGTAGTAGCGGGCGGGGCGGAGGCCGTTGCGGTCGAGGACGGCGCCGATAGAGTGGCCGTCGGTGAAAGTCATGGCGGCCGGACCGTCCCACGGCTCCATCAGGCACGCGTGGTATTGGTAAAACGCGCGCCGGGTGTCGTCCATGGTCTCGTGGTTGGACCAGGGCTCGGGGATCATCATCATGACCGCGTGCGGCAGGGAGCGGCCGGCGAGGTGGAGGAGCTCGAGCGTGTTGTCGAACATCGCCGAGTCGGAGCCGTTGGGGTTGATGACGGGGAGGATCTTCGTGATGTCGTCGCCGAAGGCGTCGGAGACGAAATGCGCCTGACGGGCGTGCATCCAGTTGATGTTGCCGCGCAGGGTGTTGATCTCGCCGTTGTGCGCCACGTAGCGATACGGGTGGGCGCGGTCCCAGGAGGGGAAGGTGTTGGTCGAGAAACGCGAATGGACCAGCGCGATGGCGGTGGTCATCGCGGGGTTTTGCAGGTCGGGGAAATACTTCGCGAGCTGCGTGGTGAGCAGCATGCCCTTGAAGACCATCGTGCGCGACGAGAGGCTCGGGAAGTAAACCATATCGCTGCCGAGGAGGCCCTCGGAGCGGACCTCGGCGCCGGCGCGCTTGCGGACGACGTAGAGCTTGCGCTCGAAGGCGAGCTCGGTGGTCAGCTCGGCGGGGCGGCCGATGAAAATCTGGCGGATCGCGGGCTCGCTGGCCTTGGCGGTTTCGCCGAGGTCGGAGTTGTCGGTCGGGACGGTGCGCCAGCCGAGAAACTCGAGGCCCTCGCTCTGCACGACGGCGGCGATCTTCTCCTCGACCTTGCGGCGCTGGGTGGCGTTTTTCGGAAGGAAAACGAGACCGGTGCCGTAGTGGCCGGCGCCGGCGGCGGGGAGGGTGATGCGTGCCTTTTTGGCGACCTCGACGCAGAACGCGTGCGGGACCTGCATGAGGATGCCGGCGCCGTCGCCGGTGTTGGGTTCGCTGCCGGCGGCGCCGCGGTGGTCGAGGTTTTCGAGCACTTGGATGCCCTTGCGCACGAGGTCGTGGGAAGCGCGGCCCTTCAGGTCGGCGACGAAGCCGACGCCGCAGGCGTCATGTTCGAACCAAGGATCGTAGAGACCTTGTTTGGCGGGGCGACCGAAGGCGGGCTTGCGAGCGAGGGCGTGGGAGGCGGGCACGGGGCTGCGCGCTACGCGAGCAGCGAGCGCGCGAGGCCCGAGG
>CBIHRE010000851.1:0-1591 GCA_966212385.1 uncultured Akkermansia sp.
AGGCGGGCGGTTCGGCCCCGCCCCAGGCGTAGCCGGCCGGCAGCCGGGCGAAGAGCGCCGGCTCCGTCTCATAAAACCGGGCCGCCAACCAGTGCCGGAGGTAGGCGTAGAGCGCCTCGCGATCCTCGTCGCCGCCGCGCCGCGCGAGCTTGGCGCGAAACGAGGCGCTGCGCGCGTAGCACGTGCGCGCCCGCCCGGCCAGCCAGACGGCCTGCGCGTCGGGCAAGGCCACGCCGAGCCAGCGCGCCGCCTCCGCCACCACCTCCCGCGCCGCCGCGAGCGCGACGAGCGGCGTGTCGCGCTCGAGCTCATGCCGGCGCGGCGATCTCCGCGGCACGGGCGTCCTGCCCGTGAATCGGCCCTCGGGCCGGGGCGTCCCGCCCCGCCGCGCGGAGGAGCGCGACCGCGCGCCGGCGGTGGAGTGGGAAGCCGGCGCGCTCATGTCGCCTCCGCCTCCACCATCTCGTTGATCACCGGAGCGGCGGCGAGGGGACCGGCGGCGACGAGCGCCAGAAGAGCGGCGGCGACCGGCACGAGGCGCGAAAACAGCGGGGTAGGCATGGCTGGCATGGCGATCTTGTGCGTTCGCCGGATCAGGCGCGACCATCCCCAAGGGATGAAGCGCAGGTAATATATGTGATGAAACCGAGGGTATAAGCGCCGGCGCTTTTCCGTTCGCTTTCAGCTCTCCGACCACAGTCACTACGCGTTTCTCCGCCCACCGTGCTCTCCGTCCTTGGCCACGCCACGCTTCGCACCCTCGCCGAATCCGGCAATTTCGCGCGTTTCACCACGCGCGGCTTCGTCTCCGCGATCGGCTCGCGCCGGCTGGGCCGCCGCCTCGTTCGCGCGGTCTATGAGCAGGGCGTGCGCTGCCTCCCCGTCATCCTGATCGTCGGTCTTTTCACCGGCCTCGTCCTCGGCCTCCAGGGCTACCACACGCTCAATCGCTTCGGCTCCGCCGCGCTGCTCGGCCAGCTCGTCGCCCTCACCCTCGTCCGCGAACTCGCCCCGGTGCTGGCGGCGCTGATGCTCGTCGGCCAGGCCGGCTCCGCGCTCACCGCCGAACTCGGTATCCAGCGCAACTCGGAGCAGATCGACGCCCTCGAGACCATGGGCATCGACCCCTACGGATTCCTTGTCGCCCCCCGCCTCCTCGCCGCCCTTCTCGTCTACCCGATGATGAGCGCCTTCTTCACCCTCATCGGCCTCGTCGGCGGCTGGCTCTCCGGCTCCGTCCTCCTCGCACTCGAGGGCGGCGTCTACTGGTCGAGCGTCCACCGCGCCGTGCAACTCCAGGACGTCGGGCAATCCATGCTCAAGGCCTTCGTCTTCGGCGCGCTCACCATCGCCCTCTGCTGCTACAACGGCTTCAACGCCCACCGCCGTCGCAGCGCCACCGGCGCCCGCGCCGTGTCCGCCTCCACCACCCGCGCGGTCGTCTTCTCCTGCGTCTCCGTGCTCGCCGCGGACTACCTGATCACCTCGCTCCTCGTCTGAAGCCCCTCGCGCCCCGCCCCTTCCCGCCCTCCGCGTCCCTTCTCCGGCTCCTCCGATGTCCGAACCCGCCTCCGTCCCGCTCCTCGCCACC
>CBIHRE010000852.1:0-1590 GCA_966212385.1 uncultured Akkermansia sp.
ACGCCGAGCATGCCTTCGCTGCCGATCCACAGGTCACGCAGATTAAAACCCGCCGCGAACTTCCGCGTCGCCGTGCCCCACTCCACGAACTCGCCCGTCGGCAGATAGCCCTTCAGCGCCACCACGAAGTCGCGCGTCACGCCATATTTTCCGCCGTGCATGCCGCCCGCGTTGCACGCGATGTTTCCGCCAATCGTGGAGTATTCCTTCGACGAGGGATCGGGCGGGTAAAACCAGCCCGCCTCCGCCGCCGCGCGTTGCACGTCGGCCACCTTCGCGCCCGCCTGCACGTGCGCCAGCCCCGCCTCGGCATCGATCTCGATCTTGTCCAGCCCCAGCAGGTCCAGCACCCAGCCGCCTTGGATCGGCACCGCCGAGCCCATGAGCGTCGTGCCCCGCCCGCGCGGCGTCACCGGGATGCCGTGCTTGTTCGCCGCCTCGAGCACCGCGCCGATCTGCGCGCGCTTGGTCGGCCGGATCACCGCCGCCGGCCGCACCGAGATGCGGCTCGAGTCGTAGGACGCCGCCTCGAGCATCGCGGCGTCGGTGAACACGACCTTGGCGCCAAACTTGCGGCACAGCGCTTCGGTGGCGGATTCAAGAACACGGGCGGAAACCTTCTTCGGCATAATATGCACACGCTCACTCCATCTCCCTTTCCCACGCAACGCCTCCCTCCCGAAAACTCGCGGCTATTATGCCAGGCATCCGTAGCTTTGACCCCAGGTGGACGGGCCGGTCCCTCCGCCCGTCGTTCGTCCGCCACGCGGCGCGCGCAGGGGATGCGCACGCCCACCTGAAGTCCATTCCGCCCGCCCCCTCCTCAGCCCGTCGGCTCGCCCCAGCCCGCGCGCAGCTCGCGCACCCGCCGGTCGATCTCGTCCTGCGGACGATTCAAGTCGCCCAGCAAGGCGCGCGTCAGCCCCGTGGCCGCCCCCGCCTCGTCGCAGCACACCGTCGCCGCGCCCGCCTCGCGTAGCGAGTCGTGCTCCGCGAGGTAGCGCGCCCGCGTGATGATCCGCAGCTCCGAGTTCAGCTCGCGCGCGGCCCGTATCACCCCGATTCGCACCTCGGGATCCGGCACGGTGATGATCAGGCTCTTCGCCTTGCGCAGTCCCGCCTGCTCGAGGAGATCGCGCCTCGTGGCGTCTCCGTAAAGCGCGCGACGCCCCTGCTTCGAGAGCTCGGCGACCGTGTCGACATTCATCTCGATGATCAGCGGCCGAACGCCCGATTTCTCCAGCAGCTCGGTCACCGTGCGCCCCACCGGGCCATATCCGATGACGGCCGTTTCCACGACCTCGTCCGCATGGCCCGCGGCCGCGTTGAGCTGTTCCCCATGCGCCTTCAGCCGCGTGGCGAAAAAGCGCTGCCAGAGCGCGCCGCGCTCGATCAGGGGCTCCAGCGCGAGCAGTCCCTTGAAGAGAAACGGATTCACCGAGATCGACACGATCGCCGCCGCCACGAGCACGGCGTGGCCTTCGCCCGGCATCAGCTTCAGCCCCTTGGCCGCCTCCGCCAGGATGAAGGAAAACTCGCCGATCTGCGCGAGCCCGCCCGCCACCGTCAGCGCCGTCTTCAAGGTGTGCC
>CBIHRE010000853.1:0-1589 GCA_966212385.1 uncultured Akkermansia sp.
AGGTCGAGCACGGCGGGCAGGCTGCTCATGGTGTCGGCGACGGTGATGGCGGCCTGCCATTCCCATTCCAGCTCGCCGAGCCATTCGTGGCCGCCGAGGTCGATGTATTCCCAGCCGGTGGGGGAGACGATGGTGTCGCCGACGCGGCCGACGCCGTCGCGGATGCTGAATCCGCCGAAAATCGGCACCACGACGTAGGGGCCGTGCGGCAGGCCCCAGACGCCGAGGGTCTGACCGAGGTCTTCGCGCGGGACGCGGGCGAGCGAGGGGACGTTGTCGGACTGGCGGATGAAGCCGCCGAGGCCGCCGAGGGTGTTGACCACGAACTTGCGCGTCTCGAGGTCGGCGCGGGAAAACTTGCCCTGGAGGAGGCAGTTCACGAGGCGCACCGGGTAGCGGACGTTGTCGAAGAAGTTGGCGATGGAGCGATTCACCGGGGGCCGGACGACGGTTTCGTAGGCCTTGGTGGCGGGGGTGAAAACGTGGATGTAGGTCCAGTCGTTGAAGGCGAAGACGCGGCGGTTGAAGCTTTCGAGCGGATCGTAGACCTGCACGGGGGCGTATTCGTCGTAATCGTCGGCGTCGGCCGCGGCGCCGCTGCGCTCGTCGATGGCGCGATTGGCGACAGTGCCTTGGGCGAAGGCGGAGGCGGTGGCGAGGGCGAGCGAGCTCGCGACCAGGGCGAGGGAGCGACGAAGCGTGGACATGGCGAAGAGGGCGGAAGCGGGAGCGGGTGGGCGACCGCCGCGACGGTGCGCGGCGAAACGGGAAGCGAGAGTCGGCGGCCGCGGGCGGCTGGTCGCGGTGGAGGGTGGTGGTGAAAATTTACTTCTTCGCAGCGGTGAGGGCGGCGTTTTGTTCGGCGACCTTGGTTTCGAGGGTTTCGATCAGACCGGGGGCGCCGGACTTCTTGATGATCGGGTCGAACTGCGAGCGGTAGTTGGAGATGAGCGACACGCCTTCGGCGACGACGTCGTAAACGCGCCAGCGGGCGGGCTCGGCCTTGGAGTCGAGTTCGAGGCGGTAGGCGACGGCGTAGGTCTGGCCTCCGGTGGTGGTCGTGGTCGGCACCTCGACGCGACCGGCCTTCAGCTCGATCGGCTGGCCGTAGACGATCTTGGGATTCGTGTCGCCGGTGACGCGGTCGGCGTAGGTGCGGATGACGAGGCGGCTGAAGAGCGACACGGCCTTGTTTTGCTGCTCGGGCGTGAAGTCGCGCCAAGCCGGGCCCACGGCGAGACGCGTGGTGGTGTTGAACGAGAAGTGCTTGTCGATGAGGGTGTCGAGCAGGGCGATCAGGTCGTTTTGCGGCGGGCGGTCGCGGATCGCGCCCGAGACTTCCTCGATGCCGGCGGCGAGCGCGGCTTTCGCGTCGTCGGTCGCGGCGGCGCGGAGGCCGGGGGCGGCCGAGAAGGCAAGGAGGCCAAATACCAGGAGCGGGCGGAGGGCGCGGGCGAAGAGCATGGCGGGGAGAAAAACGGTGTTCGTAGACGAGCGGGCAGGGGACTCAAGAAGTCTAAAAGTGCAATCCGGCGGCGGATGGAAGCGTGGCGAATCCCGTGTCGGAGCTTTTTTACGGGTTCTCGGTT
>CBIHRE010000854.1:0-1579 GCA_966212385.1 uncultured Akkermansia sp.
GGAGTCGCGATGACCCTGATTTCTACGCCGCCGCCGTAAACGACCTCGCCATCGCTGAGGGGCTCGCCCCCGTGGCAATGCTCGGGAAGGGCCGCGCGGACCGGCGCGCCTGTCAGCTCATGGAAGCGTGCCGATGCCTCGGTGTGGTCGGCGTGCCGGTGAGTGATCAGGACAACGTCCACAACGCCCGCAGCCGCAAGCGCTGCGCCCTCCTCGGCGGGGGTTCCGTCAACGCGGCCTGGCTGGCGGCGGGTTTGGTAGACGAAGTCTGCGTGACGGTGGAATCGCGGATCTTCGGCTTCGGCACCGCCTTGGCGGGAAACGCGCCCGGAACCGCGGCGCCGGCGCCCGGCCCCGCCCTCGACGTGGAGCTCGGATTGATCGAGGCGAGGACGCTTGCGGCCG
This sequence comes from uncultured Akkermansia sp., assembly GCA_966212385.1. Taxonomy (GTDB): domain Bacteria; phylum Verrucomicrobiota; class Verrucomicrobiia; order Opitutales; family Opitutaceae; genus IMCC26134_A. Next base: position 406 of record CBIHRE010000854.1, read on the forward strand.
GCGGGCCGCTGCTGCTGCGCTACACCGTCAAACGATGAACGAGCGCACGAAATTTTGGCTGAACCGGGCGGGCGGATTTGTCCTCACCGTCGTGGGGCTCTGCGCCTTGGGCGGACTGCTCGGGGCGCTGGTGTTTCCGCTCGCGGGGCATTTTGGCGGCTCCCAAAAAACACCGGCCGAGCTCGTCGTCGCGGGCGCGAAAAGCGGCGGCTTTATTTTTATGGTTTGGGCGCCGGGCGTAGCGCTGGTGCGGGAGTTCATCCGTGGCGCGAAAGCTCGCGCCGCGAACGAGCAACGGGCGTCGACGGCAAACTCGAAGCAGGACCCTCGCCCTCGCCCGGCTTGAGCGACCGCGATCAGGGAACGCAGATCAGACGGTCGCGGGCCGACGAAACATCGCGGCGTCGACGATCGACCAGAGGTGGATGACCCAACCGAGGAAGAACCACCACAAGACGCCCGCCAGGAGGAACATGATCAGCGCCTTGATCACGCGTCCTTGAAGCAGTTGCCCGAGGCCGGGGATAAACAGGCTGGCGAGAGCGGCGATGACGTTTCCGGCGGAGCCTTGGCCTGGGGTGCTCATGCGTAAAACTCGGCCCCTGCGGAGCCCGCGCAAGCGAACGCCCGCGCTTTCGGGTTTTCTCCGGTGCCTGGACATCCGACGGGCCCCGAAATCCGGACATTCGCACCGCTTGCGGCACCCGTCCTTCGGCCCCGGAATCCGGCCCGCCAACTGCTATGCCGCATGCGTCGGCATGTGTTTCCATCTCCCTTCGTCCGCCTCTTCGTCGGGATCGTCTTCCCTTTCCTCGGGCCTGGCGCTCTGCGCCGCCGACGACGCCAGCTTTTGGCCGTGGCTGCGCTGGACGGATTTCGCACGATGGTCCGACAAAGCCCGGACCGTCGTGGTCGTTCCGCTGGCGGGCTTCGCGGATTGGGGCCTCGGCCATCCGCTCGACCTCGAGGAAACGCTCGCGTCCGCGATTCTTCGGGAAGCGGCGCGGGGTATCGCCGCCGACTCGGGTTTTCGGCTCCTCACGCTGCCTCCGCTGCGCTTTGTCGCCGGCCACGACCCCGGCTGCGCCTTCGCCGCCGGAGCACCCGAAACGCATCGTTTTATCGAGGAGATCGTGGCCGGCGTGGCGGCGAGCGGCTTCACCCGCGTCGTTCT
>CBIHRE010000855.1:0-1573 GCA_966212385.1 uncultured Akkermansia sp.
TGGGTGCCGAGGACGCGGCGGAGCGCGAAGTGGAGCAGGTGCGTCGCGGTATGGTGGCGCTGGATGGCGCGGCGGCGGATCATGTTCACGCCGGCCTCGACGACGGTGCCGACGAGGGACTGTAGGAACTCTTCGGATACGGGGGCGGAGCCGCGCGGGGCCTCGTCGAGGACCTTGCCCTCGAGGTTCGAGACCTTGTGGAGGTGGCGGCCGGCCTTGTCCTTGATCGTGTCGCTGATCTGGACGGTCTGGCCCTTGGCGAGGACGACGCCGTTGTCGCCGAGCTGGCCGCCCATCTCGGCGTAGAAGGGGGTCTCGTTGAAGACGAGGTAGGTGTCGTCGCCGGAGCGGACGACCTCGGTGACGGTGACGGCGTAGGATTGGGATTTGTCGATGACGTAGCCGATGAAAGGCGTGGGCTTGGCCTCGACGGTTTCGGAACCCTCGGTGGCGGCGACGACGATGACCTTCTTGGTCGAGGCCTGGCCGCGCTTGCGCTGCTCGTCCATGAGGCGCTCGAACTCGGCGGTGTCGACGGTGAGCCCGCGCTCGGTGGCGAGCAGCTGGGTCATGTCGAGGGGGAAGCCGTAGGTGTCGTAGAGTTCGAATGCGAACGCGCCTGAAACTTGTGAAACGAGTAGCTTATCGCCGAAGGTCGTAGAGCGGGTGATTTGAACTCCAGATGCGGAACGTTCGGCGACTTCTTCGGTTTTGGTGCCGAAAATATAAAGGCTGAACCGGGCGAGTCCTTTCTCGATCGTGCGACCAAAATTATCCTCTTCGCTGCGGATCACGCGGCGGATGATGTCCTGCTGCTGCTTCACCTCGGGGAACACGTCGCCGAGGCTCTCGACCACGGGGGCGACGAGTTGCTCGAAGAAGCCGGTCTTCAGGCCGAGCTTGGTTCCGTAGAGGATGCCGCGGCGGAGGATGCGGCGGATGACGTAGTTGCGGCCTTCGTTGCCGGGCATGATGCCGTCGGCGATGGAGAGGCTCACGGTGCGGGCGTGGTCGGCGAGCACGCGGTAGGCGACGTCGATGTTCTCCTGCTCGGAGAGGCCTTCGCGCTTCGTGGGGACGGTGCCTTGGTAAACCTTGCCGGGCGCCATCGCGGCGATCTTGGCGAAGAGGGGCGCAAAGACGTCGGCGGCGTAGTTGGAGGGCTCGGCGGTGAAGTCGGTAAAGCCCTTCGTGTTGGCGTAGATGCCGGCGACGCGCTCGAAGCCCATGCCGGTGTCGACGTGCTTGGCGGCGAGGGGCGAGAAGGTGCCGTCGGCGTTGGCGTTGAACTGGATGAAGACGTGGTTCCAGATCTCGATGCAGCGGGGCGAGGACGCGTTCACGCCCTTGCGGCCTTCGACCTCGTCGTCGGAGGGGTTGAGGTTGAAGTGGATCTCGGAGCAGGGGCCGCAGGGGCCGGTGTCGCCCATCTGCCAGAAGTTGTCCTTGCGGTTGCCGTGGACGATGTGGATGGCGGGGTCGAGGCCCTCGGCCTTGAAGAGCTCGGTCCAGATGGCGGCGGCCTCGTGGTCGAATTCGGAGGGGTCGCCGGGCTTGGGCGCGTAGACGGTGG
>CBIHRE010000856.1:0-1571 GCA_966212385.1 uncultured Akkermansia sp.
GCCCTCGACGCCGAGCGTGGCGGCAGCGGCGCCGGACGCGGGCGTCGTGGCGGGGCGAAAGGCGGAGGCGGCTTCGTCCCAGACGAGGAGACGCGCGGCGGAGGGGAGGCGGACGCCGCGGTGGTCGTCGAAGTAGTAGACCTCGACGGCGGAGATGGAGACGGGGCGAGGCCAGTCGTATTGGACCCACTGGGTGCCTTTGCGCGGCCAGTTGCCGTAGGCGCCGGGGGCGTAGTCGAAGGAAAAGCGCGGAGTTTTGCCGTCGTTGATCGCGGCGAGGGACTCGTGCCCGGAAACGAAGGACGTCGAAGGCGTGGCGGCGATGGCGAGGTTGGCGGGAGAGGCGGAAGCGGAGGCGGACGACGCGGGCGCGGCGGAGTCGGAAGAGGAGGCTGGGTTCACGGGCTGGGCCTCGGGAGCGTAGTTTTGAGCGAAGAGCGGGAGCGTGCCGAACAGGAAAAGGATGGCGAAGCGGCGAGGCGTGATCATGGGGCGGTCGAAGGGGCGGACGGGATTTTCAGGGACGCTCGATGAAGCGCGTTTCGCCGGTGGCGACGTCGATGGTCCACTCTCGGGGTTCGGGGAGCCAGAGGCGGCCGGCGCCGATTTCGAGGGGCATCCAGAGGTAGCGGCCGTCTTGGTGGTTTCCCGGGCGCCAGATGTCGCCCAGGAAGATGACCGAGGTCTTTTTCGACCCGACGACCTTGAGCATGAGCGTGGATTGGGAACCGTAGGTTTTCTTTTCCTTGGGGGCGATGTCCTTGAATTCGGACCAGGGGCCGGCGAGCGATCTGGCGGTGGCGTATTGGTTGTTGTTGGGAGCCCAGCCGCTCATCCATGAACCGATGAGGTAGTAAAGGCCTTCGTATTTCACGAGAGCGCCGCCTTCGAGCGGCGACTTGATGAAACAGGTCTCCTCGGCGACATCGAGGTAGTCGTCGGAGAGCCGGGCGATGTAGAAGCCTTTTGTCGGGCGGCTTTCGAAGATGAGATAGGCGGCGCCGTCGTCATCGACGAACTGGCCGATGTCGCGGCTTTCGAGACCGAGGGGGCGAAAGCTGCGGACGTAGGCGTAGTCGCCGTCGACGGTGTCGCTCACGTAGACGGCGACGCGAGCGAGCTTGTAGCTTTTATCGTCGAGGTGGACATACATCACGAACTTCCCAGTCTTGGCGTTGTGGAAGACCTTGGGGCGTTCGAAGACGAAGGGGCTGCCGATCTCGGGTTCGGGCGGGCCGGTGCGGATGACCTGGTTTCTAAACCGCCAGTTAAGCAGGTCTTTCGAGGAGTAGCAGGAAACCTTGCGCTCGAGGGGCTTCACGGGGGTGACCTCGCCACCACGGTCTTCTCCGAACCAGTAGTAGGTGTCGCCGACCTTGAGGATGCCGCCGCCGTGGGCCTGGATGTGATGGCCGCGGTCGTCGGGCCAGAGCGCGCCCGGCACGATGCTCGCGCGCGGGGAAAATTCCGTAGCGGAGGCGACGGGCCCGCCAGGCGCGAGGGCGAAGAAGGCGAACACGCCAAGGAGGCGCGAGAGACGGCGAAGTTTCATGCGGGACGGGATGTAGTTT
>CBIHRE010000857.1:0-1571 GCA_966212385.1 uncultured Akkermansia sp.
AAGACGCGATCTTGGTTTCGACGACGCTGCCGACGCCGACCGTCTCCGTGGTGACTTCCTTGAAGTCGGTGATGCGAGCGCGGCCGAGGTCCTTCTCAAGCTGGGCCTTTTGCGCCATGAGCACGGATTGGTCCTGCTTGGCCATCTTGTATTCGGAGTTCTCCTTGAGATCGCCGTGCTCGCGGGCGGTGGCGATGGCCTTGGAGTTGTCGGGGATCTTCTTGGAGATGATGAGCTCGAGTTCCTCGCGCTTGCGCTCGTAGCTGTCGCGGGAAACGAGGAGTTGTTCTTCCTTCGACTCGTTTTCGCCGGAGAGGACGGTCTGGATGGAGGGGAAGAGTTTGATGAAGCGGGCGAGGAGGGACTTTTTGGTGAGATCCTCGAAGCCCTGGTTGAGCAGCAACGCGTGGGCGAGGTCGCGCGCGGTCTCGGCCGAGGCGGCGGCGAGCAGGTCGGGGATGAGCTCGGCGTCTTCGCTGAGGGCGTCCGCGAGCGGGATGCGGCGGGCGGAAGCGGATTGGAGCGCCTCGTAGTCGATCGCGTAGAAGATCGCGGAGAGCAGGCGGGGCGAGATCATGTCGCCGAGGAGCTTCGCGAATTTCTTCGAATTACGGTTCTTGACGATCCAGTGGAGGACCGGGGCGCGGAGGTTTTGCTCGGCCATCCAGCGCTTGAAGGTGGCGGCAAGCTCTTCGCCATGGCCGTTCTCCACCAGGAAGTTGATGCACTCCGTGGTGAACTTGCCTTGGGAGGTCTTGAGGAGCGAGATGACGATATCGCGATACTCGACGGGATGGGCTTCCTTTACGAGTTCAAGGAAGGGGCTCTGGAAATTGACGGGGAGCTTCTCAACGATGGCGGGAAGGTCGCGGACGTTGGAAACGAGCGACACTTGGGACGGTTCGAGGGCGGCGACATCGGAGCCGGCGAGGCCGGCGAGGCGGTCGCGCACAGAGGCGCCGTAGAGGCGTTGGGCGGCGTCGAGTTGGTTGGAGGTCTTCACCGCCTCGGCGAGGCCGGCGAGGATGGTGGCGAAGTCGGTCTTGGTGTTTTGCTTGTCGGCGGCACCGAGAATCTGCTCGGCGAGCTCGATGCGACGGCGGGCGGAGCGGGTGCCGTTGAAGGCCTCCGCGAGTTCATCCTCGGCGGAAACGGGGGTCTCGCGCAGGAAATAGCACTCGGTTTTCTTGGCGGGCGAGGCGATGCGGGGATCCTTGGCGATGGCCTTCTTGGCGCCCGCCCACCACTTCTTGAACTTTTCCTCACCGAGGACCTGGGCGAAGACGATTTCCACCTCGATCTGGGTGGCGGCGGAGTTCGGGTAGGCCGCCAGCGCCTCGATCAGCAGCTGCGCGGGATTTTCGGAGGCGAGCTTGGCGATGACGGCGGGCTCGGTCTCCTTGCGCACGAGCAGATGGGCGGAGGGGAGAATATCGAGGGTGTTGACGCAAAAAGCCGGGTCCATCGCATGTCCGGGCTTGGTCTTGAAATCGATGATGAGCTTACCGGCCGCTTCATCGTATTTTTTGATCTGACCGAAGCCCCAGCTCTTATGAATGCAGTCAGCGCCC
>CBIHRE010000858.1:0-1568 GCA_966212385.1 uncultured Akkermansia sp.
GAGGAGTCGGATGACGACCTTTTCCCCGTATTGAGTGGGGATGGAGGAGAAGCGGAAGTTCGCTTTGTTGACGCCGATACCGATCGAGAAGCGGCCGTCTTGGGGGAAACGCGACTCGGCGATGTTGAGGTTGCAGAGGATCTTGAGACGCGAAACGAAAGCGCGGTGGAGCTTGCGCGAGTAGGTGAGGATCTCGCGGAGCATGCCGTCGATGCGGAAGCGGACGCGCGAGACGGTCTCCTGCGGTTCGATGTGGATGTCGGTAGCGCGCTCGCGGATGGCGTAGTAGATGATCTCGTCGAGGATGGCGACGACGGCGGACGTGTCGGCGACGGAGGCGAGTTTGTCGGAGGCGAGGTCGGGATCGTCGAAGAGGGTGGAACGCTCCAGTTCGCCGAGGCTGTCCTCGATATTTTTCTCGTTGGAATACTGGATGTGGATCGCGTCTTCGATCTCGCGAGGAAGGGCGAAGACCGGGCTCACCGGCATCTGCGCGATCTGGCCGACGCGACGCACGAGAGCCTCGTCGTCGGGTTTGGACATCGCGGCCGTGAGCACGCCGTTGATGACGTAGAGGCCGATGACGTTGGCCTTGCGCGCGATTTCCGCGGGAAGGGCCGCGACCGCCTCGTCGGTGATGATCGAGGCGAAAGGGTCCACATAGGCGAAGCCGAGCGCCTCCGCGTAGAGGCGGCATGCCTCGTCCTTGGAAATGAACTTCTGCTCGAGGAGGGCGTGGAGCAGGGGCAGGCCCTCCCCGTGCTCTTTCACCAAGCCGGCGAGTTCGTGGTGGTAGTCGAAGTGCGGCGAGGCCTTCAGCAGTTGGGCGAAGGTTTTGTCAGGCTTTTTTGACACGGCGCTTCCTCTTGTTTTCGAACATTTTTCCGATCTCGGCTTGATTCAGCTTTTCCATGGCGAAGGAGCCGGCGTTGCGCTCCAGTTCGAGCTCCCCGAGCAGGTCGGGCAGCGAGTAACGGACTTCGTGGAGTTGGCGGCCGGACCGGCGGACGGCGGGCGAGCCCTCGGAGGGCGGGAGATCGACGGGTGGCATGGCGGCAAAGTGAAGGCTCAGGGGGATGACGAGGCGGGCGAGTCGCCGTCGGCGGGGACGAGGAGGGCGCGAAGGGCGGCGACTATCTCGTCCTTCGGGGTGTCTTTCCGGATGTAGTGATCCGCTCCGGCCGAGATCGCGTCCTCGACGGTCTGGCGGTTGGCCAGGGAAGTGAGCATGGCGGCCGGGTTGTCGTAACCCGCGGCGCGCAGGCGGCGCAGCGTCTCGATGCCGTCGATGCCGGGCATGTTCACGTCGAGGAGCACGAGCAGCGGCGGCGGAACGATGGACGGGTAAAGGGCAAGCGCGGCCTCTCCGTCCGGGGCCTCGTGCACCTGGACCGGGCCGAGGCTGCGGACCACGAGGGAGAGGTAGCGGCGGACGTGGGGCTCGTCGTCCACGATAAGGATGTTGCCGGCGAGTGTCATGCGGGGGAGATGGGTAGTTCGAAACTGAATACGCAGCCGCCCTCGGGCTGGTTGACGGCCTCGATCCGTCCGCGGTGCGCCTCGATGAT
>CBIHRE010000859.1:0-1546 GCA_966212385.1 uncultured Akkermansia sp.
TCGCTCGACCTCGCATGGAACGGCGTCACCAACGCCACCCGATACACCGTGAAATACTCCACCGTGAGCGGCGGCCCCTACGCCACGCTCTCATCCGGCCTCTCCGCTCTCACCCAGTCCCACACCGGGCTGAGCTACGGCGCCACCTACTACTACGTCGTCTCGGCCGGCAACCTCGCCTACGACGGCCCCGCCTCGGCCGAACTCGCCGCCACGCCCGCCTCGGCGCTTCTCTCGGAGGCCGAGGCCGCAACGCCCGCCTTCGTGATTACGCCCGCCGCCGGCGAGATCTCCGCTTCCGCGACGCTCACGACCGCGACCAGCGTCCTCGGCCACAGCTACCAGCTGCAAACCACCACCGACCTCGCCACCGGCCCGTGGCTCGATGTCGGCGAGCCCCTGCCCGGAACCGGCGCCTCGCTCCAGTTCTCCACGCCCTACAACCCCGCCGAACCGCGCCGCTTCTACCGCATCCTCGTCACCCGCTGACGAAGCCGGCCTTGCGCTTTTCCCAACCCAACCTGGCGCCCGCTCAACCCGCGGCGCGCCCTTGGCCTTTCCTTGTCCACCATGATCGTAAACTCGCACCCGTCCCGCTCCCTCCGCCGTCCCGCTCTTGCCGCGTCGCTGCTTCTGCCGGTGATCGCCGCCCAGTCCGCCACGATTGGCTACTATCGTTTCGACGACGCCTCCGCCTCCGGCCCCTACGCGGAGATCACTCAACCCGTCTCCGACGCTTCCGGCAACGCGCGCCCCCTCCATCCTTGGAACCATCCCAGCCTGTCTCCGGACGTCCCCGCCGCGTCCCTCCCCGCGTCCGGCGCCGCCAACCAGAGCTCCGTCCTCATCCAAGGTGACGTGGACCTCTTCACTCCTCCCGACGAAGGGCTGAGCCGCCTCGCTCCGGAAAACTTCACCGTCGAAACGTGGGTCAAATTCGACTCCCTCGGCGGCATCCAGACCTTCGTCGGACGCGACGACGCCAACGAGGGCGCCGGACGCCAGTCCTTGTTCTACCTTTCAAAAGACGCCGAAAACGCCTCCGCCTCCGGCACCACGCCGAACGGGCTCCGCCTCGAATTGGTCACGAAGGACAATCGCCTCCTTGCCATCAACAGCCTCCACGCCGTGCAGGCGGGCGTCTGGTATCACGTCGCCGCGGTCGGCGACTCCGCCGCGGGCACGCTGTCTCTCTATGCCGACGGCAAGCTGATCGGCCAGACCTCCGGCTTTACCGGTCTCTTCGCCCCCTCGCGCAACGGCATGTGGACCCTCGGCCGCGGCCAATACAACAACCGCGTCGCCGACCGTTTCAGCGGCCGCCTCGACGAAGTGCGCTTCAGCGACGAAGCCCTGCCTCCCGCGCGCTTCTTGAACGCCGCGCCGCCCTCGCCCGCTCCCCTCGTCACGATCCAGGAGAAGAAATCCGAAACGGCGAGCGACGCCGGCGACCAGCCCTCCAACCGCCGCGTCTCGCCCTCCTGGCCCAAGCGCCGCTGAACTTCGGCACGAGTTATCAGCGTTACACGAACAAGGCCGGCCCCGT
>CBIHRE010000860.1:0-1543 GCA_966212385.1 uncultured Akkermansia sp.
TGGCGGCGAAGTCGGCGTGGAAGACCTTTCCGGTGGTGATGTCGCCGAAGACAACGCGGTTTTGGAGTTCGGGCGCGGCGCGGCCGCGGTAGACCAGGCCGGTGGAGATGGCGTCGCCGTAAGGGGCGGTGTGCGAGTAGGCGATGACGGGGTAGGTCGGGACGAAGGTGGAGGCGGTAGTGGAGGTGCCGATACGCCAGGGCAGGGTGTCGGGACTGGGCGGGGCGGTGAGCGTCTGGTTGTCGGAGCCGGTGGAGATGATCAGCCGTTGGGCGCCCTCGCGGTGCGGGTAGCCGTAGTTGCGGCCGGGCTCGATGACGTTGACCTCCTCCCAGGCGTGGAGGCCGATCTCGCAGACGAGGAGGGTGTTGGTGGGAACGTCCCAATGGAAGCGGTGCGGGTTGCGGTGGCCGAGGGTCCAGAGCTCGGCGCGGGCGCCGGAGGTGGCGACGAAGGGATTGTCGTTGGGGATGCGGTAGCGGCCGTTGGCGGAGAGCGTGCTCGAGGCGACGCGACGCGAGAGGTCGGGGATGATGCGGAGGGTTTTGCCGAGGAGGGTGTCGAGGCGTTGCGGGAAGTAGTGCCGGTCGCCGGCGGTGAGGCCGGTCACGCCGTCGTCGTTGCTGTTGGATTCTCCGGCGCCGCCGTCGCCGTTGGCGAGGTAGAGGGAACCCCAGTCGGGATGGGTGGCGTCGGTGGCGAGCGGGTTGAAGATGAGATCGCCGAGCGGGTGGATGCTGCCGGTGTAGCCGATGCGAAGGATCTCGCGGGCGGTGCCTTGGAAGACCGCGTCGGCGATATTGGTGTCGGTCCACTCGACGAGGACGGCCTGGCGGAAGGAGCCGCCGACCGCGGTCGGGGCGGGCGGGGCGACGACCGCGGTGCTGGTGTAGCCGGTCACATCGAGGCCGGGGTGTTTGGTGCCGGCGCCGCCGAGGGGAATGCGCAGGGTGTCGGTGTTGGTGTTGCTGGTCGGATAGGACTCGATGTGGACGGTGTAGAAGCGGCCGTTGGTCGGGTATTCCGGGTCGAATTGAAAGGTGACCAGACCGTTGGCGTAGCCGCTCTGCTTGATGAAGCGGCGGAAGAGGCCGTTGGGGGTCGTGGCGGTGGTGCCGTCGGCGGTGGGGAGAAAGGTCTGGTCGTTGGCGTTGCCGGAGGTGGAACCGTTGAAATCGAGGTAAGGCGCGCCGGCGGCGGCCGCGGTATTGAGCGGCGTGGAGCGGGAGGAGAGATCGGCAAGGCCGGCGGGGAGGATGAGGAGGTTGCCGTTGAGGTCGCAGATCCAGACGCGGCCGGTGCCGCCGGGCTCGGGGCGGAGGAAGTTCGTGCGCGTGAGGTAGGTGGGGTTGGCGGTGAGGCTGGAGCCGGTGAGGGAGAGATTCCCCGAGACGGGCATGCGCAGCCAGTCGTAGGCGCGGACGGTGGTGGTCTGGGCGTCCAGAGCGGAGACGGCGAAACCGAGGAGGCAGGCGAGGGCGCAAACAAGGCGACGTGCCGTGGGCGCGGCTGGGGAGGGGTGGGGCATGTGAAAGCGGCCGCC
>CBIHRE010000861.1:0-1522 GCA_966212385.1 uncultured Akkermansia sp.
TGGAGGGCGGCGTAAGCGGGGCCGGATGGTGTGAGGTGGCGGATGAGACGCATGGGGGAGGCGGAGGTCTGTCGTTCACCATGATTTGTGCCGCGGGCGCTTGCGAGCTTGCGCGGGCGGCTTTCGTTACGCGGGTTGTTCGTAAACACCATGAACCGATTCCTCGCCTTCGCCGGCTTTTTCCTCGCCATGCTCTCCTTCGCCTCCGCCAACCCCGTGAACGTGGGCGACCCCGCCCCGGCCGCCGCCGCGCTCTCCGACGCCGGAGAAAAGGTCGATCTGGCCGAGGTGTATTCCAAAAATAAATACACCTTGGTTTACTTCTACCCCAAGGCGGACACGCCGGGCTGCACCGCCCAGGGCTGCTCCTTGCGCGACGGGTATCAGAAGCTGCAGGACCGGGGCGTCGCGGTGGTGGGCGTGAGCACGGATCCCGTGAAGGCGCAGGCCGACTTCAAGGCGAAGTATAACCTGCCCTTCACGCTGCTGGCCGACACGGAGGGCGTGGTGCTGAAGGCCTTTGGCGTGGGCAAGCTCTTCGGTTTCTCCTCGCGCCAGGCTTACCTGATTCACGAGGGGAAAGTCGTCTATGCCGACCACAAGGGTTCCACGAAGCAGCAGGCGGACGACATACTGACGTTCCTGGAAAAGAAGTGACTTTTCCCGGCCGGGGCGCGTCTCCCGGCGGTCTGTTTTGAACCCGTGCCGTATCGGCGCGGGTTTTGTTTTTCCGCGGCGCCTATTCCTCGCCGTCGGTTTCGCAGCGCAGGGCGGAGAGGGCGTAGGCGGCGGCGGTGTCGCAGCGCAGGACGAGAGGGCCGAGCGTGACCGGCGTCCAGCCGGCCGCGAGGGCCGCGCCGACTTCCTCGGCGTTGAGGTCGCCTTCCGGGCCGATCAGCCAGGCGGCCGAGCGCGGGGCGCGGCCCTCGTGCGCGGCACGAAAACCGGCGAGGACGGCGCGCAGCGGGCGCGCTCCGGGGTGCAGGCTGGCGACGAGGCGCAGTTCGGTCTCGCGCACCAGGGAAGAAGCCAGGAAGGCGGGCAAGCCTTGCACCGCTTCGACGCGCGGCAGGAAGGGGTTGCCGCACTGCTTGGCGGCCTCGATCGCGACGATGCGCCATTTTTCGAGTTTTTTGTCCGCCCGGTCGGCGTCGAGATGCACCTCGCTGCGTGCGGTGGCCAAGGGGAAGATGGCGGCGGCGCCGAGTTCGGTGGCTTGGCGAACGATGTCGTCCATGGTGCCTCCTTTGGGAAGCCCTTGCCCAAGAAGCAGGGCGCAAGGGAGGGCGGGCCGGATCGTGGTCGATTCGACGCGCAGGACGGCGGTTTTCTTGTTTTCGACGCGATCAAGGCGACACAGCCACTCGGCGCCTTGTCCGTTGAAGGTCACGACCGGGTCGCCGGCGCGAGCCCGGTTCACGTTGATCAAATGATGCGTCTCGCCCGGGGGCAAAAGCAGCTCGCGCGCGCCATGGGCGTCGGGAACGACCGGATGTGGATGATAGACACGAAAATCAGGCAT
>CBIHRE010000862.1:0-1519 GCA_966212385.1 uncultured Akkermansia sp.
TCCACGCAGCCTCGCCAGATGGCCGACCGCCAATCGCCATCTCTTGCCCCCGCGGGGGACGCCGCACGGCCTCCTGTTCAAAAGTCCTGGGTGCTCATCACGGGCGCCTCGAGCGGCTTCGGCGAGGAGTTTGCCCGCCAATACGCGGAGAAGGGGCACGCGTTGGTGTTGGTCGCGCGTCGCCTGGAAAAACTAGAAGCCTTGGCCGACGCGCTGCGAAAGCGGCATGGCGTGCAGGTCGTCGTGGAGCCGACCGATCTCTCGAACATCGCCGCGGTCGTGCGGCTGCATGAGCGACTCCGTGAGCGGCAGATCGAGATCGACGTGTTGATCAACAACGCGGGCGGCGGTCTCCAAGGGGCCTTTGTCGACACCTCGCTCGACGCATCGCTGGCCATGGTGCAGCTGGATATCGCGAGCCTGACCGCCGTCACGCAGGTCTTCGCGCAGGATATGCGTCGGCGGCGACGCGGCGAAATCCTGCTCGTCGCAAGCCTCCTGGCTTATCAGGGCGTCGAGAAGTTCGCGGTCTATGCGGCGTCCAAGGCCTATGTGCTGCGCCTGGGAGAAGCGCTGCATCGCGAACTCAAGTCCGAGGGCATCACGGTCACGACGCTTTGCCCTGGCTTATCGGATACCGGGTTCGCCACGGCGGCGCAGATGAAACTCTCGCCCGTCCTCAAGGCCCTGATGATGAAACCTGCACCGGTCGTGAGGTGCGGCATCCGTGCGCTGCGGGCCGGCCGGATGAGCGTCGTTCCTGGCTTTCTGAATAAATTCCTCGTGGCTTTCACCTGGGCGACCCCGCGCTGGCTGCACCAAGCGATGATGTCGCGGGCGATGAACGGATGAACCGCGGTCGGCGGCGCGTTTTAACCATGAACATTCAATCCCGTCTCATCGCCCGTGATCGTCTACATCGCGGCGCATTGGTCGTCTTGGTCTCCTTGGGGAGCCTGGCCTTCTCCGGCTGCGGCCGGGGGGACGCCAAAACGAACACGGTCGCGCCCCGCGTGGTGCGAGTCATCCAGGTGGACGCCGCTCGGCATGGCACTGAACAGGCGATGCGATTCACCGGCGTCGTGCGCGCACGCACGGAGAGCAATCTGGGATTCCGGGTCGGCGGAAAAGTCGCCGAGCGCCTGGTCAACGCGGGTGAAACCGTCAAAGCCGGGCAAGCGCTGCTCAAGCTCGCCCCGACCGACTACCAGCTGGCGTTGCAGGGCGCGCGAGCGGTCGAGAAGCAGGCCGCTCTCGAACTTGAACGCGTCCGCGTGCTCGTGGAGCGAGGCGCCGAATCGCGCGATCTGCTCGAGAAGGCCGCAGCGGCAGCGGAGAGCAGCGCCGCGCAAGCCGGGCAACTCGCGAACCAAGCGAGCTACACGACCTTGTATGCGGACGCCGACGGCGTCGTGATGTCGACCTTGGCGGAGCCGGGGCAGGTCGTGGCGGCAGGGCAACCCGTGCTGGTGCTCGCGAAGGACGGCTCGCGCGAGGCCGCGGTCGACATTCCCGAGAG
>CBIHRE010000863.1:0-1515 GCA_966212385.1 uncultured Akkermansia sp.
CGACCAATGGTCTTCAGCACCTCGCCTGGCGAGACGCGGGTCGGCAGCGGCGCGCACGTCATGCAGCACGCGAACCTGTGGCGCATCAGCGACGACTTCTGGGACACCTGGGCCGCCCTTTACGCGCAGTTTAAGCGCCTGCACGACTGGACGCCCTACCGCGGGCCCGGCCACTTTCCCGATGCCGACATGCTTCCACTCGGCAAAGTCGAGGCGGGCAGCGTCACCGCCGCGGGCCGCGCCACACGCTTCACCACCGCGGAGCAATACACGCTCATGAGCCTCTGGGCCATCGCGCGCTCCCCGCTCATTCACGGCGGCGACATGACGCAGATGGACGCCGCCACGCTCGCGTTTCTCACCAACGACGAGGCGCTCGCCGTCAACCAGCGCAGCACGCGCAACCGCCAGCTCTACCGCAGCGGCGATCTCGTCGTCTGGACGGCCGACTCCGAGGACTCGGGCGACAAATACCTCGCGCTTTTCAACACCGGCTCCGCCTCCGCCAACGTGCCCGTCACGCTCTCCACGCTCGGCTACTCCGGCGCGGTTCAGGTCCGATCGCTTTGGGACAAGACCGATCTCGGCTCCTTTACCGGCACCTTCTCGCGCAGCATCGCCTCGCACGGCGCCGCCCTCTACCGCCTCTCGGGTGTCGCGCTGCCGACCCCGTGGATCACGACCGCTTCGCCCGGAGACACCACGGCCACGCTCGCCTGGGACGCCGTCTCCTCCGCCAGCGCCTACCGGGTGAAGCGCGGCGCCGCCGAAGCCGGTCCGTTCACCGTCGTCGCCGACAACCTCGCCGACACGACCTGGACCGAAACCGGCCTGGTCAACGGCACCACCTACTACTACGTCGTGTCCGCGATCGTCGGCGGACAGGAGACGCCCGACTCGGGAGCGCGGACCATCCGTCCCGCCGGCGCGCCGCAGATCGTGAGTTGGAACTACGACCGCTATGGCACGCTCGCGACCGCCAACATCGCCGGTGTCGAGCCGGTGGCCAACTGGAACAACTCCTACCCGAGCGATCCGCGCACCGATCTCGTCGACAGCCTCGGCATCCCGACCACCCTCGACATCAGCTACAGCTCCTACAACACGTGGAGCATCCAAGGCAGCACGCCCGCGCTCGATGCCGACGGCACCGCGAACAAGCGCCTCCTCAACGGCTACCTCAACGCCGGCCCTGCCGCGTGGAATCCGTCTCCCACGCGCTCCTCCGTGACGCTCTCGGAGATCCCGCACGGCTACTACGACCTGATCATGTATTTTTCGTCCGACGTGGCCGGCCGCGAAGGCTCCGTGAGCGACGGGACCACGACCTATTATTTCAAGAGCGTCGGCCCCGCGAGCGTCACGGGGGCGAATGCCGTTCTCGCTCAGACCACCGAGACGAATTCGGCGAACCACCCGACGGCCAACTACGCCATCTTCCGCGGCCTGAGCGGCGACACGCAGACGGTCTTCGTGCAAATGCGCGACAACGACGAGTGGGGCGGCATCGCAGGC
>CBIHRE010000864.1:0-1511 GCA_966212385.1 uncultured Akkermansia sp.
CGGAGCCGACTCCAAAACACCCGCCGGGAAGAGCACAAACAAGTTGGGCGACATGCGCCGCCACTCCACCTCTCGCAGGCTCGCCACCCGCGCGCGCAGCGGCACGCCCTGCACGTCCCACTCGAGCTCGTCGCCGAGCCCGACGCGAAGGTCCTTGGCCAGCCCCTGCTCGACGGAAATCGGCACGATCTCGCCCGCCTCGCCCGTGGAATCGAAACGCTTGACCCATTCGCCGGCGCTCACCTTTTCCGTCTCGGCCGGTTTCTCCCGGTAGCTTGAGCGATACTCGCGCCGCAAGGTCCAGCCCGGGATCCCCGCGCTCCGGTCGCGCATCAACTCCTCGACCGAGCGCCCCTTCACCTTCGCCAGGCGCATCGTGACGATCGGCGCCTCGGCCAGCAACGGCGCGCCGGCCTTCGCCAGAGTATCTCTCAACCCGTCCACCTGGTCGTCCTGCACGTCGAAGAAGAGCAGGTTCGGCCGCCCCTCCGCGCCCGCGAGTTTGATCTGGCCGAGCAAGGCGCCGCGGGAGAACGCGAGCGTGAGCAGCAGGAAGGCGCCGAGCCCGAGCGCGACGGCGAGACGCGCGGTGCGGTTGCCCGGCCGGTAAAGATTCGCGAGGCCCTGGCGCAGGGCGAAGGGCAGGCCTCGCAGAAGCCGGGTCCCGCGCCGCGCGAGGGCCATCACGAGGCGAGCCACCAGCGCCAGAGCCACCCCGGCGACGGCGAGGCCTCCGGCGAAACCCAGCCCGCGCCGCCAGCCTCCGGCCAGCCAGAGCGTGAGCGCCAGCACCAAGGCAAACAACAGGACGCCGGCCAGCCAGCGCAGGAGATCGCGCCGGCCGGTCTCCGGCTCCACCGCGCGCAGCACCGTCAAGGGCGGCACGCGGCGCACCGCGAGCAGCGGCACGAGGGTGCACAGCGTAGTCAGCGCCACGCCGATGCCGGCCGCGCGAGCGATTTCGAGCCAGCGCACGCCAAACTCGCCCGAGACCATCGGCAAAAAGTCACGCAGCAAGGAAGCCAGCGCCGCCTGCAAGCCCGCGCCGGCGAGCGCGCCGGCCGCGCTTCCCGCGACGCCCACCGCGATGCCCTGCATAAGGAACACACCGAGTCCCAGACCCGCGCCGGCGCCCAGGCAGCGCAGCACGGCCACGGTCGCCAGCTTGCGCCGCACCATCGCGTTCATCGCGGCCGCGACGCCCACCGCGCCGAGCAGCAAGGCCACGAGTCCGGTGAGGCTCAGGAAGGCGTTCACGTTTTCCATCGCTCGGCCAAGCTCGCGCTTGCGCTCGCCGACGGTGTCCGCGTTGAGCCGAAGCGCGCGCATGCGTTCGCGTTCGCGTCGTGCGAGCGCCTCGACGTCGGTCTCGGCCGGAAATTTGAAGTGGGTCCGATAGCGCACGAGCGAGCCGGGGCCGAGCAGGCCGGTGCCATCGAGCGCGGCACGGCTTACCAGCACGCGCGGCGAGAGCATCGCCACCGCGGCGGATTCGCCGGGAAGCTTTTGAA
>CBIHRE010000865.1:0-1506 GCA_966212385.1 uncultured Akkermansia sp.
GTGCATTGCGGCCGCTCCCGCGGCCGTCGACCGCCGCCACGCTTCTTTCCTCGATCCCGACGCCGAAAGACCCCGCCGAAAGCGAAAATGAAATCGGGGCGATCATGGAAAGGCCGGGAAAGAGGAGGGGGATAAAAGGTCGCCGGGGTTGGCGGAGATTCGAGAACGACGTTTATTCGCCAAGCATCCGCCCCCCACAAACGAGGCGCTGCGCGCCTCGTTGTCGCCCACGCAAAAAAAACAAGAGCGCAATAGGCCCGTTTACCGTTTTACCCTTCCGCCGCGAGATGCCGACCGGTCCCCGCGCGCTCCCCTCTTCCCCCCGCGCCCCGCCCGCATGAAAGCCCTGTCGCTTCTTTTCGCCGCGTTCGTGGCAAGCTCCGCCGCCTTCGCCGCGGACCTCGCCTCGCTCGTCCCGATCGCCCCGAGCATCCCCGACCGCGAATTCGCCGCGTCCGCTCTCGGCGTGCGGCCCGATGCCGGGGCGCCCGTCACCGCTGCGCTGCAAAGCGCCATCGACCAAGTCGTCTCCGCGGGCGGCGGCAAACTCGTGCTGGCCCCGGGCGACTACCTCGTCGGCCCCCTTCGCCTCGCCTCGCACTTCGATCTCCACCTCTCCGCCGGCGCCGTCCTCAAACTCCTCCCGCGCGAGCAGGACTTCCCGGTCGATTCCGGTCGCTACACAAGCCTGCTCTCCGCCACCGGCGCGAGCGACCTTCGAATCAGCGGCGCGGGCCGCATCGACGGCCAGGGCGAGGCCTGGTGGCGAGCCTACCGCGCCAAAGAGCTGACGCTTCGCCGCCCCCAGTTGATCCAGCTCGAGCGCTGCGAACGCGTGGAGCTTTGCGGTTTCACCAGTATCAATCCGCCCAACACCCACGTCGCCCTCCGCCTCTGCCGCGAGGTGACGATCCGAGACGTGACGCTCGACGCGCCCGACGATTCGCCCAACACCGACGGCTTTAACATCTCGGGCAAAAACTACCTCATCGAGGACTGCCGCGTTTCCACCGGCGACGACAACATCGTCGTCCTCACCCACGCCGCCAAGGACTGGACGCCCCCCGTGTGCGAGAACTTCGTCATCCGCGACTGCGCCCTCGGCTTCGGCCACGGCCTTTCCATCGGCAGCTTCACCGGCGGCGGCATCCGCGGCCTGCTCGCCGAGCGCATCGCCTTCGACGCCACCAGCTCAGGCATTCGCATGAAAGCCGACCGCGACCGCGGTGGCCTCGTCGAGAATCTCACCTACCGCGACATCACGATGCGCGGCGTGAAGAACCCCGTCTTCATCTCCAGCCACTACCCGAAGGAACCCAAGACCCCCGACCTCGACGAGCCTCGCCCCGTGACGGAAAAGACCCCTCGCTGGAAAAACATCCTGATCGAAAAGCTCCGCGCCGAGGGTTCGCTGAACTCCATCATCCTCTGGGGCCTGCCGGAGCGCCCGCTCGAGAACGTCACGATCCGCGACGCCAAGATCGCCAGCGAACGCGGAGCGAAATT